>NZ_CP013003.1 GCF_001414055.1 Caulobacter henricii
CCGCGCCCTCGGCTCGCCAACACCCTGTGCTGACCTCGCGACTTGTCCTCACCGCCCGCCCGGAATTTGCCTTCAAACTCCTGGCCAACTCTTCAGGCTACGCGGACTGGGCGCCCTTCCTGACGATCTCACCGACCGCGAAGGGGCCCGATCCTGACCGCATGGACTTCTCGATCCGCATCAACCAGATGAAGAAGCCTCTGGTACTCTCGGGCAAGATTACAGATCGCGAACCGCACAGCGTTATTGCCTGGTCGATCGGAGCGCGTGGCGCCTTTCAACTGCACGAGCGTTTCACGATCAAGCGTGCGGCCGCGGGAAGCCTGATCATCCATGAGTTGGCCTTTGATGGCTTGCTGCGTCGGTTGATCGGATCACCACTGCAGCGACTCTACGCACCGGTGTTTCACGCCCTGGACAGGGCGCTTGTGCGTCGTCTGGGCGCTGCCAAGCGCCTGCGGTGATGGTCAACGCTTCCTTGCCGGGAAGACGCGTCGTCAGCGCCGGGCCAAGCTTAACAAGGACCTCCCAATGACCGCTGATCGCCTTCACATCTTGCGCATCTTTATCGACGCAGACGTGCTCGAAGCGGATCAACCCTACTCCAAAGTGTTGTTCGAGCGCGCCAAGGCGTTGGGGATCGCGAATGCTAGCGCCCTTCAAGTCGCCGAGTCTTACGGGGGCGCTGGCATTGTCCATGGGGCAAAAGCCTTGGATCTCGCGCCCGGAGGGCGCGTGATCATCGAACTGGTCGATCAGGAGGATCGTTTGCGCGCGTTCCTCGACACCCTCGGCCCGGGCGAGGACGTCGGCCTTGTGACGCTTGAGACTATCGCTGTCGTCAAGCACGGCGGCCATCACCACCACTCAGCAACCTGATCGGGAGACGACGCCTTGGCCTCCGCCACGCCGCAGACGCAAACAGGGCGTCAGCCCGACCCCGACCCCGACCCCGACCGCGCGCATGATCACGGCGGCAAATCCACCGACGCCCACGCACATGGCGGTTTCCTCGGTGAACGCACTGAGCTGTTCTTTGCCATCGGCTCCGGCGTGGCCTTGGCGATCGGATGGCTACTCAGTCAGAAGGTCTCCGGTCTGGCGCCTTTGAGCCTGTTTATCATCGCCTATGGGCTTGGCGGGTTCTTCACCATCAAGGAAGCCGTAGGGTCACTACGCAAGGGCAAGTTCGAGATCGACAGCCTGATGCTGGTCGCGGCGGCCGGCGCAGCAGCGTTGGGCCAGTGGGCGGAAGGCGCGCTGCTGCTCTTCCTCTTCAGCATAGGCCACGCGCTAGAACATTTCGCGATGGGACGCGCTCGGCGCGCCATCGAGGCCCTGGCCGAGCTGGCCCCCGAATGCGCGAGCGTCCGGCGAGATGGCGCTATCATCGACGTGCCCGTCGAAGACCTCCAGATCGGTGACATCGTACTGGTCAAACCCAATGAACGGATCGCCTCCGATGGCGTGGTCGTGGTCGGCCAAAGCAGCGTCAATCAGGCGCCAGTAACTGGTGAAAGCGTCCCGGTCGATAAGCGACCAGCGGCGGACGCCAGCCTGACGTTTGAGAAGGCCAGCGCGGAGCACCGGGTTTTCGCGGGCACGATCAATGGCTCCGGCGCGATCGAGGTGCGGGTGGCGCGCGTATCCTCTGAGACTACCTTGGCCCGGGTGGTGAAGATGGTGGCCGAAGCCGAGGCCCAGCGCTCGCCGACCCAGCAGTTCACTGATCGCTTCGAGCGCCTGTTCGTCCCGGCCGTCTTGGTCGGTGTCGGGCTGTTGATGCTGGCCTTCCTGGTGCGCGACGAGCCGTTCAGTGTAAGCTTTTACCGGGCAATGGCGGTGCTGGTGGCCGCAAGTCCCTGCGCCTTGGCCATCTCGGTTCCCAGCGCTGTGCTGAGCGGCGTCGCGCGGGCAGGGCGTGGCGGTGTTTTGGTCAAGGGCGGCGGCCCGCTGGAGAATTTGGGAACGCTGACGGTCCTGGCGTTCGATAAGACGGGGACGCTGACCGAGGGCAAACCCAGGGTCACCGATGTGTGCCCCGCTCAAGGCGTAGAGGAACACCAGCTGCTGGCTGTCGCGATCGCCGTGGAATCGTTGAGCGATCACCCTCTGGCGGCAGCAGTTGTCCGCGACGGGGGCGCGCGATTGGGCGACAGGCCGCGTATGATCGCCGAAGGCGTCAGCAGCCTAACGGGCAAGGGGGTAGAGGCCCAGGTCGAAGGCCAGCGCGTGGTGATCGGCAAACCCGGCCTGTTCGAAGGCGAGGACGGCGAGCCAATGCCGGACGCTGTCCGAGCTGTGGCCAGCCAATTGGAGGCACAAGGCCGCACTGTCATGGTCGTGCGCCAGGGCGACCGCTATCTGGGTGCTCTAGGACTCATGGATACGGCGCGTCCCGCCGCCAAGGCGGTGATCGCGCGGCTGCGCCTGCTGGGCGTCAAGCGCATCGTCATGCTCTCGGGTGACAACCAAACCGTCGCCAGCGCCGTTGCCCGCGAATTGGGCCTGGACGAAGCCTTTGGCGGTCTGATGCCGGAGGACAAGGTTGAATTCATCAAGGCGACGAAAGCCCAAGAGGGCAAAGTCGCCATGGTCGGGGATGGGGTCAATGACGCCCCAGCCATGGCCAACGCCACCGTCGGCATCGCCATGGGTGCGGCGGGATCAGACGTCGCGTTAGAGACCGCCGACGTTGCCTTGATGGCCGACGATCTCAATCACCTTCCCTTCGCGGTCGGCTTGAGCCGTCAAACCAGCAGGGTCATCAAGCAAAACCTATGGGTCAGCCTGGGCATGGTGGTCTTTCTGATTCCCGCAACGTTGCTGGGCCTGAAGATCGGCGAGGCGGTCATTTTCCATGAAGGGTCAACCTTGTTGGTTGTCGCCAACGCCCTGAGGCTTCTGGCGTATCGGGACAGAACGGCCTGATATCGCCGCCTCCTGCTGACTGGCGCCGGGAGCTCTTTAATCGGGCTCAAGGGGTTGGGCGTGATCGTTTGCGCCGGATCGATATGGTCCAGCGTGCACTCGGCGCGTTGATGGAGTGGCGACGAGCCCCGTCGCCTTCGCGGTTCAAACTCGACCAGCAAGGATGCCTGTCTATGGATCAACCTAAGAAATCCGAAGATCCAGTGACGCCGGTCGACCCAGTGGAGACGCCAGTGGTGACACCGGACAACCAAGATTCCGAGGCCGAAGACTCCACTTCCGAAACGGCGGCCGGCGGAATGATCAGTGAGGGCTCCACCGAGCCATTCTTGTCGGATGTCACCGAGGCGCCGCCCCGTCTGGGCGGCGAGGGTGGAATGATCGGAGAGGGCTGAGACTCTCGATCCGGGTCGGGCTAAGACGGCTGACCTGAGAGTGGCCAGCCGCGCGCAAGCCTAGGGACGTTCGCGTGGCGTCGCATCGCCACCCGCGTCGGCCGCTCGACGAGATGGAGCGCGAGGATCCCCACAGGAATGACGCCAAGGACCAACAGGGTCCAGATTGGCCAAAGCAAGGCGGCGCCCGAGACGTTAAACAATCGGGTGACGGCTCTGCCAGACAGCAGCTGCCAGGCCGATCAGCTGCGCTGGAGGCAAGGCATACTGGTCCAAGTCCAAAAGGCGCTTATCAGAGCAAGGACTCGGCCATATCGGTGAGGATCGGACACTCCGGCCGGCCATCGCCGGCGCAGCATTGGGACAAATGGCGCAGAGTGTCCGCCATAGCCTGCATTTCGGCGATCCGAGCATCAAGGTCAGCGACGTGACGGTCAGCAATAGCCTTGACCTCCCGACTAGGACGGTCCCGGTTCCGCCAAAGGGTCAGAAGCTGGGCAATCTCCGCCATCGAGAAACCCAGGCTTCGGCCCCGCTTGACGAACCGCAACTCGTTGATTTCGCGGGCGGCGTATTCGCGATAGTTCGCGTCGGTCCGGTTTGCAGGCCGCAGGAGCCCTATTTCCTCGTAGTAGCGGATCATCTTCGCCGAAACGCCGCTCGCCCTAGAGGCCTGGCCGATATTCATTGCCGATCCTCAGAGCTTTACCGCGCGAAGGCGAAGCGCGTTGCCGATCACACTGACAGACGAGAGCGCCATGGCTAGCGCCGCGATCCCCGGCGACAGCAGCAGACCAAACACCGGATAGAGTAGGCCAGCAGCGATCGGGACGCCCGCAACATTGTAGGCGAAGGCAAAAAATAGGTTCTGACGAATGTTGCGCATCACCGCGCGAGACAGCCGCCGAGCCTTTATCAAGCCCTGCAAGTCACCTTTAAGCAGCGTGACCCCAGCGCTCTCAATGGCGACGTCGGCTCCTGCGCCCATGGCGATGCCAACGTCGGCAGCGGCGAGGGCAGGGGCGTCGTTCACCCCGTCACCGGCCATGGCCACCACCCGGCCCTCTGATCGCAGCTTTTCAACCACTGCGGCTTTTTGCTGAGGCAGAACATCGGCCTCTACGTCGTCGATGCCCAACTTGGCCGCCACAGCAAGGGCTGTAGTTCGATTGTCGCCGGTCATCATCACCAGACGAATCCCCTCGGCCTTCAACTGGCGGACCGCTTCGGCTGTCGTCGACTTGATGGGGTCGGCGATTGCGAGAACGCCCGCGAGCTGGCCATCGATGGCGACGAAGATGGCCGACGCGCCATCTTTTCTCAGCGCGTCGGCCTTGGTTGCCAATGCGCTCGTGTCGATGGCCTGTTCCACCATGAAGGCGGGCGAGCCGAGCAGTATACGGCGACCCTCGACTTGACCCATGACGCCCTTGCCGACCGGCGAGTCAAAGTCGATGGGAGTGGTCAACAGGAGGCTGCGATCGTTCGCGGCCCGCACGATAGCGTCCGCCAGCGGGTGCTCGCTGGAACGTTCCAGGCTCGCCGCAAGCCGGAGTAGATCGGTTTCGTCAACCCCGGGAACCACGAGGATTTGGGTGACCGCCGGCCGACCTTCAGTAAGGGTGCCGGTCTTGTCGACGATCAGGGTGTCGATCTTCTCGAAGCGCTCTAGGGCCTCGGCGTCCTTGATCAGGACGCCAGCATGCGCCCCCCGACCAACCCCCACCATGATGGAAATAGGCGTCGCCAGGCCAAGCGCGCAGGGACAGGCGATGATCAGCACCGACACCGCCGCGACAAGGCCATGAGCTAGGGCAGGCTCGGGTCCAACGAAGGCCCAGATCGCGAAGGCGAGGATCGCCGAGAGGATAACCGCTGGCACGAACCAGCCCGAAACACGGTCTGCCATGCGTTGAATGGGCGCGCGGCTACGCTGCGCCTGGGCCACCATCTGAACGATCTGGGACAGCAGAGTGTCAGCGCCGACCTTTTCGGCGCGCATGACAAAGGAGCCGGTTTTGTTGATCGCGCCGCCGACCACCTTATCGCCTGGCCCTCGGGTGACGGGCATCGACTCGCCCGTGACCATAGACTCGTCGATTGAAACGCGACCCTCCGTCACCTCACCGTCGACTGGAACCTTTTCACCAGGCCGAACACGCAGGCTGTCGCCGACGGTGATGAGATCTAGGGTAACCTCTTCATCGGTTCCGTCGCTGCGCACCCGACGGGCGGTCTTGGGCGCAAGGTCCATCAGCGCGCGGATCGCCCCCGATGTCTGCTCGCGGGCTCTCAGCTCGAGCAATTGGCCCAGCAGGACAAGGACCGTGATGACGGCGGCGGCTTCGAAATAGAGCGGCGCGCTGCCATCGGCGGATCGGAAGGCGGTCGGGAAGACGTCCGGCGCCAAGACGGCCACAACGCTGAATATCCAGGCCACGCCGATGCCCATGGCGATGAGCGTGAACATATTGAGATTGCGGGTAACGAGCGAGCGCGCCCCACGCTCGAAGAAGGGCCAGCCGGCCCAGAGCACGACCGGGGTCGCCAGCACCAGCTGGATCCAGCCTGAGGTGGCGGGGCTAAGACGCATCATCAGGCCGGTGAGGTGCCCGCCCATCTCCAGGGCGAAGACCGGAACCGTCAGCACAAGGCCGATCCAGAACCGGCGCGTCATGTCGGCCAGCTCAGGATTGGGACCCGCGTCAGCCGTGATCAAGTCCGGCTCCAGCGCCATGCCGCAAATAGGGCAGGACCCGGGCCCTACCTGGCGAATCTCCGGGTGCATAGGACAGGTGTAGATGGTCCCGGCGGGGGCGCTTTCTGCGGCGGCCGGCTTATCGGCCAGGTATTTCTGCGGGTCTGCCACGAACTTCGCGCGGCATCCCGCCGAGCAGAAGAAGAAGGGCTGCCCTTCGTGCGTCGCCTTGTGGGCCGTCGTCTCGGGGTTCACCGTCATGCCGCAGACAGGATCGATCGTCTTGGCGATGTCGGCGGTCGCCGGTCCGTGCGTGCAGCCTGATCCGTGCTGATGGTGGGCATGTCCCATTGGGTCGGCCATATCAGTCTCCTTGAGGCCGCCCCGGACGGCCGCCAAATCAACCCTCAAGCCTCCCATCATGGGAAGGTCAAGGGTTCTTTTCCTTTAGGCACAACGCGCGGGATGGCTTGAAGCAGCTGATCCCCCTTAGCCCACGCGTCCCTGGTCCGGGCGTGCTAGCATTCAGTGATGCCAACGATTGAAGTTCTAGGACGGCGCGACCACGTCCTGAACAGGGAATGCTTCTGCATCACTCTGGACAATCAGGGCTTACAGGCCGCGATCCGCGCCCAATTGCCTGCCGAAACAGGCTCCGCATCCCTCGTCACTAATCACCCGCATCTCTTCGCGCAGGCGCCGGTGTTTTTGGCGCGGGAGGACCTGGAAGCCATGCTCGATGTGGTTGGCGCCATCGAGGCCGCCGCAGCAACACCAGCATATCAAGATGCTGTTCTCACCTGGGCGACAGCGATCGCCCGTGAGGACTTTGGACCGCGCGGCGCCTTCATGGGCTATGACTTTCACCTAACCGATAGTGGTCCCAAGCTTATCGAGGTCAATACCAACGCTGGCGGCGCCTTCCTGAACGCCTTTCTGGCCCGCGCTCAGATGGCCTGCTGCGAGGAGGCTAGGGTGGTGACGCGATCGGCGCAGTCGGAGGAGTTTGAGCCGGCCGTCTGGCGCATGTTCATGAGTGAATGGGAGAGCCAGCGTGGGACACTGCCGCTGCGCTCGGTGGCCATCGTCGATGATCGCCCGGAAGAGCAATACCTCTTTCCTGAATTTCTTCTCGCTCAGCGCTTCTTCGAGCGACAGGGGTTGCGGGCTCTGATTGCGGACCCTGGCGAGCTTAGCCTTGCGGATGGGCGCCTGCTCTGCCGTGGCGAGCCGGTCGATCTGGTTTACAATCGCCTGGTCGATTTCTCGTTTGGGGCTCCGGGACATCAGGTCGTGCATGACGCCTACCGGTCCGGCGCAGTTGTGCTGACGCCAAGTCCCCGCAACCACGCGCTCTTCGCCGACAAGCGAAACCTGACCCTGTTGTCCGACGGCGTCGCCGTCAGCGCTTTTGGGCTGACGCTTAAACAGCAGCAGAGCCTTTCGGCCATTCCGCGCACCGTCTTGGTGACGGCCGCGAATGTCGATGAGCTCTGGTCGGCGCGAAAACGATACTTTTTCAAACCGGCGGGCGGCCATGGCGGAAAGGCTGTCTACCGCGGCGACAAGATGACCCGCAGCGTATGGGAGCACATTCAGCAGGGCGACTATATCGCCCAGGAATTGGCCACGCCGAGCCAGCGCCGCATTCGGATCGACGGTGAGATCAAGACGCTCAAGCTCGACGTTCGCCTCTACACGTTTATGGGATCTCCCCTCCTGACCGCCTCTCGTGTCTATCAAGGGCAGACCACGAATTTCAGAACGGCCGGCGGTGGATTTGCGCCTGTTTTCGTTACTTGATCCTTGCTGGCGGCCCGTTGTCGAGAAGCCCGCCGGCCAGCGGGAGATGGCATCAGACCGTTTGCGACCTGAGCTAATGATCGCGGAAGGCTTCGGGATCCAGGGTCGTCGCAAGGATCTTGCGAGCGCGATAGACCCGGGTCTCAACCGACTTGGCTGAAACACCAAGGATCGCGGCGGCTTCCAGATGCGATAGACCGTCAAAGGCGGTGAGCACGAGAGGAGCCTTTAGAGCGTCAGGAAGCTTTGCAATCGCCAGCTCCAACACCTTCATCGATTGCTGTTGGCGCAATTGATCATCGGCCGCTAGGCTTGGATCAATCGCTTGGGCGAGCGCATCGTCCGGCGCTGCGACCCCGAAAAAGAACCGGCGCACAGCCATCTTGCGCCCGCGGTCTCGCGCCTTGTTGATCGCGATGGTGCGCAGCCAGGGACCGAAGGCGCGGGAGGGGTCGTATTTTCCCAGTGCGGACCAAGCAGCAACGAACGCCTCGTGCACGGCCTCGTAGGCTTCGTCGGCATCGCCGGTGTAGCGACGCAGCAGCCGGTAGAGCGCTTCTTTATGTCGGCCCACCAGGAACGCGAAGGCGCGCTCATCACCCTTCGCGGCTTGGCACGCCAGAGCCTCGTCGGTGGGCGTCGCTGCGGTCACTGCGACTGTTCGGTGAGGTTCTTAACGACCGTGTCGTCAAAGCGCGAGGTCTGCTGCGGGGTCAGCACCGTGCGCATCGCGATCACATGCTGGACGCTTTCTTTTTGAAGCGCGCCCATTGCCATATGAAAACGATCAATCGCCGCCTGTACCTTGGGCGTATAGCTGTGCTGTTCCTGGATGGCCTGGGCAAGTTCGGCGTTTGCGGCCCGCATCTCAGCTTCCAGCGTCAGGCGTTTGGCTGCGTACTGACGCTCCAAGCCATCAATGCGACGCTCCTGATCGGGTGTCAGATCAAGTTGTTCATGCACGAGCTGATGCAGCGGCGTGGTATGATGCATCCGGCGCACGACATATTGCCCGCCGCCCCAAGCCCCGATGGCTGCGGCCAAGGTCGACAGGACCAGTGTCAGGACGATGCTGCGGCTGATGCTCACCGTTCGCCCTCTAACAATGTCGATGGTGCGAGATGTGCAGCCACCGAAAAGGTGTTGAGTTGCTGCGGCGCTGCCACCGTGCTGGCGGCCGCCAACCCGCCCGCTGTGACACCCATGGCCAGGGCCAGGCTGACTGAGGCGACGCGGACGGGAGCCAGTGCAGCGCCGGCCTTCAAGTCAGCACTGCGGCGCGCGATGCCGCGCGTCACGTCCCATTCCAGCCCGTCCAACGACCGGTCTAGCGGCCTAGCCGCCAGCCGGTCGATGAGGTCATCGATGTTCAAAGTCATGTTCGGTCCTTCGCCCCGGAGGTGTCCCACTGACTATACGCGGCAGAAACCCTTTATCCCGCAAGTGTGGACCCCGCCCGAAAATGACGCTCGGCGCCATGCCCGCCGGCGCCAGTTTCAGATAGGCTGCGGCGTTATCCGCCGTGCTTGCGGATAAACATCTCCAGCTCGGCTTTGGCCTTCGTGTTTTCGTCGATCGTCGCCTGCGCCATACGTTTGGCTTCCGCGTCGTGGCCATGCTTGAGCAGCGATCGGCTCATCTCGATGGCGCCTTGATGGTGGACGATCATCTTCTTGGCCCACAGCACGTCAAAGTCGGAGGCCTTAACGGCCATCATCGCTTTGCTCATCCGCATCTCATCCATTTTCAGGGCGTCACGACCCATCTGGGCGTGGGCCTTCATGTCAGTCTTGGACATGTTCATGCCCTTCATGTCATGCCCGGCCATCGACTGAGCCGAAGCCCCGGTGGCGCCGGCCGCAGCCAAAAGGCTCCCGGCGCAAATCGCGGTCAAAATCAAACGCATCTCGAATTTTCCTTCAGACTGCTTGGCGAACCTGCACGTCACAATTGACGCGATCCGCCCGACCAAAACAGTCCTCGAAACCTATTCGTTGCGTTGCGCGCGCAACTATATTCCAGACGCATGACAATCATTACTGCGCCGACGTCTTATGATTGATGAGTGGAGTGGTTTCACTATGCGATAGTTTGATCAATGCAATGGCGACCCGCCGGTATGGCAAGTTTGGGATAGACTAGCGCGCATTCTGGAAACCCTAGATCGAGCGTCAGGGAAGGCCAACGTCGAACCAAGGACCAGGCCGATGGTTGGCCGCACGGCGGCGGCCAACCATCTGAAGGCTACTTTACCGACATCGCCACGATCTCTGTCGAAGCGCCCGTCGGCTTAAGTTTGAAATTGACGGCCTGTCCGACCTTGAACGGCTTGAGAACAGCCGGATCGGCCTTGAACTTCATGGTCATGGCCGGCCATTTTAGGGCGGGAATGGGCTGGTGCTGCAGCGTCACCACGCCGCTGGCCTTATCCAGACCCTTGATCACGCCTTGGCCGTCCACGGTCTTGGCCGCAGCAGGCATAGCGTCGTGCTTCATACCCGGCATGTCGCCCATCTTCATGTCCGATTGAGCCAAGGCGGGGCCAGTTAGGGCCAGGGCCAAAGCGGCTGCGGATAGCAAGGTCTTCATCGATGGTCGCTCCTGTAAGGCGGACGGGTCAGGGAGAACCCTTCACAGCAAAGGATATACGCGCCGCCCCGCCAACACCCCTCAGGCGAAGCGATCGCACCGTCACGACCGGGGTCGCGCGGCGCGCCTCCGGCGGCGCTCGATGAGCAAATAGGCAGCTGGAATGACGAACATCGACAGCAGTGGCGCGCTGAGCATGCCGCCGATCATCGGCGCTGCGATGCGGCTCATCACCTCGGAGCCGGCGCCGTGGCCGACCAGGATCGGCAGCAGTCCGGCCAGGATCACCGCCACGGTCATGGCCTTGGGCCGCACCCGCAGCAGCGCCCCGTCGCGGATGGCCTGGACGAGGTCGGCCTCCTTGATCGGGCCGCAGCGCTCGGCCAGGGCTTGCTTGAGATAGATCAGCATCACCACCCCGAACTCGGCCGAGACCCCCGCCAGAGCGATGAAGCCGACGCCGGTGGCCACCGACTGATTGAAGCCCAGCAGGTAGAGCGCCCAGAAGCCACCGGTCAGGGCGAAGGGCAGGGCGCCCATGATCAGGGCCGCCTCGTCCAAGCGACGGAAGGTGACGTAAAGCAGTACGAAGATAATCAGCAGCGTCGCCGGCACGACGATCTTCAACCGCTCCACCGCTCGCTGCAGATATTCGAACTGCCCCGAATAGCTGATGCTCACGCCGGCGACTGGCTTGATGTCTTTGGCCACCGCCCGCTGCAGATCGGCGACGACCGAAGACAGGTCGCGCCCGCGCACATCGACATAGACGAAGGTGGTCGGTCGCCCGTTCTCGCTCTTGAGCATCGGCGGCCCCTCGCTGATCGCCACCTGGGCCACCGTGCCCAGCGTGATCTGCTGCAGCGAGGGGGTAAGGATCGGGAGGACCCGCAGGGCTTCGAGGTCGCCGCGCACCTCGCGAGGATAACGCACGCTGATCGGATAACGGGCGAGGCCCTCGACGGTCTCGCCGACCATCTGGCCGCCGATCGCGCCCGAGACGATGGCCTGGACATCGGCGATGTTGAGACCGTAGCGACCAGCGGCGGCCCGGTCGATGCGGACATCGACATAGCGCCCGCCGGTCAGCCGCTCGGCCAAGGCCGAGCTGACCCCCGGCACGCTCTTGGCGACTTGGGCGATCTGCTGGGCGACGCGGTCGAGGTCATCAAGGTTGGCACCCGACACCTTGACCCCGATTGGGCTCTTGATGCCAGTGGCCAGCATGTCGATGCGGTTGCGGATCGGCGGCACCCAAACGTTTGAAAGGCCCGGGACCGCCACCGTGCGATCCAATTCCTCGACCAGCTTTTCGGGGGTCATGCCGGGGCGCCACTGGTTGCGCGGCTTAAAGCGGATGGTGGTCTCAAACATTTCCAGCGGAGCCGGATCGGTCGCCGATTCCGCTCGACCGGCCTTGCCGAACACGCTGTCGACCTCGGGCACTGTCTTGATCAACCGATCGGTCTGTTGAAGAAGCGCGCCGGCCTTGGCCGCCGACAAGCCCGGAAGGGCCGAGGGCATATAGAGCAGGTCGCCTTCATTCAAAGTCGGCATGAACTCACCGCCTAGCCGCGACAGCGGAATCAGGGTGGTGGCGAAGACCAGCGCGGCGATGACCAGCGCGGAGCGCGGACGCCCGAGCACCCAGTCCAGGGCCGGCGCATAGATCGCGCTCAGCAGCCGGTTGATGGGGTTGGCGGTCTCGGCGGGGATCCTGCCGCGGATCAGATAGCCCATCAGGACCGGGATCAGGGTGATCGACAGCAGGGCCGCCGCGGCCATGGCGTAGGTCTTGGTGAAGGCCAGCGGGGCAAAGAGTCGCCCCTCCTGGCCCTGCAGGGTGAAGACCGGGATGAACGAGAAGGTGATGATCAGCAGGCTCAGGAACAGGGCAGGACCGACTTCCACGGCGGCGGCGGCGATCTCGTCCCAGCGTTCCTTGTCGCCGATCGTCTGGCCGGGATGATCGAGCGTCCAGCGCTCGAGATGTTTGTGCGCGTTCTCGATCATCACGACGGCCGCATCGACCATGGCCCCGACAGCGATAGCGATGCCGCCTAGAGACATGATGTTGGCGTTGACCCCCTGGGCGCGCATGACGATGAAGGCGGCCAGGACGCCCAGCGGCAGGGCGATGATCGCCACCAGGGCCGAGCGCAGATGCCAAAGGAAGAGCGCGCAGACCAGGGCGACGACGATAAACTCCTCAAAAAGCTTGGACTTCAGATTGTCGATGGCGCGGTCGATCAAGCCGGAGCGGTCATAGGTGGTGACGATCTCCACGCCTGGTGGCAGGGTGGTCTTGAGGGTCTTCAGCTTGTCCTGCACGGCCTTGAGGGCGGCGCGGGCGTCCTCGCCCGAGCGCAACACCACCACTCCTCCGGCGACCTCGCCCTTGCCGTTGAGCTCGGCGATCCCTCGGCGCATCTCCGGTCCGATCTGGATCGTGGCGACCTGGCCCAGGGTGATGGGCACGCCGCCGGCCGCGGTCTTGATTGGCACGGCGGCGAAGTCGGCCAGGCTGCTCAGATAGCCGCTGGCCCGGACCATGTATTCGGCTTCGGCCATTTCGACGACCGAGCCGCCGGCTTCCTGGTTGGCGCCGTTCAGCGCCTCGACCACGGCCTGGTGGGTGACGCCGTAGGCCGCTAATTTCTGCGGGTCGAGCACCACCTGGTACTGGCGGACCATGCCGCCGATGCTGGCCACCTCGGCCACCCCCGGCAGGGTCTTCAGCTCATAGCGCACGAACCAGTCCTGCAAGGACCGAAGCTGGCTGAGGTCATGGCGGCCGGTTCGGTCGACCAGGGCGTATTCGAAGATCCAGCCCACACCGGTGGCATCGGGACCGAGGGCCGGGCGGGCTCCGGCTGGAAGCCGGCTTTGCACCTGGCTCAGCGACTCCAGCACCCGCGAGCGCGCCCAATAGGGATCGGTCCCATCGGCGAACAGCACATAGACGAAGCTATCGCCGAAGAACGAATAGCCGCGCACGGTCTTGGCCCCCGGCACCGACAGCATGGTGGTGGCCAAGGGATAGGTGATCTGGTCTTCCACCAGACGCGGGGCCTGGCCCTGGGCCGGCGTGCGGATCACCACCTGGACGTCGGAGAGATCAGGCAGGGCGTCGAGCGGCGTCGCGCGCAGCGCCACAAGCCCGCCGGCCAGCAGGACCAGGGCGCCCAGCAGCACGAAGAAGCGGTTGGCCAACGACCAGCGGATGACGGCGGCGATCAACGGCTTGCCTCCACGCGGCGAAGGCTGCGCACGGCGGAGCCGTCAGGACGTTGTTCGAAGCCGAAAGCCGCCTGATCGCCCGCCTTCAATCCCCGAGCCAGGCTCGGCGGGTCGAGCTTGAAGATCATGGTCATGGCCGGCCAGCCGATCGCGGGCACGGGGCCGTGGCTCAGGGTGATCGTGTCGGCGGTGATCTCTTCGACCCGCCCCTGCGCCTGCAAGAGCGACCTGGCGCCTTTGGGGACGGGCTTCATCACCGGTGCGGCCGCTTCCATGGTCGGCCCGGTGGCCGCTTGGCTCGTCAGCGGCCGAGGTTCCAAGCCGGCCAGGCTGGCTTCGGAGTCGAGGAGGAACTGGCCCGAGGCCACGACCTGATCGCCGGCGCTGAGGCCGGCGAGGATTTCGCTGCGATCGCCGGCCTGGCGACCGACACTGATCTCGGCGGGCTGGTAGCGGCCGCCGCCCTGGGCCAGCATCACCAGGTCCCGCCGCCCGGTGCGGATTATGGCCTCGCTGGGGACGGTCAGGACTGGAGCGGCGTCACCGGCAAGACTGGCCGTGGCGGACATGCCCGGCCGCAGCCGGCCGCCGCGATTGGACAGTTCGACCCGGACTTGCAGGGTGCGGCTGTCAGCCTGGGCGGCTGGCAGGATGGCGCTGACCCGGCCGCTGAAGGTCTCGCCGGGAAAGGCGGGCAACTGGGCCGAGACCGACTGGCCGATCCTGATCAGCCCAGCCTGGGTCTCGGGCGCCGACAGCGTCAGCCAAACGGTGGCCAGACCGCTGATCTGCGCCAAGCTCTGGGCCGAGGCCAAACTCATGCCGGCGCGGACATCCAGGGTCTGGATCACCCCGCCGATCGGCGCGCGCACCGTGGATGTCGTCTGAACCTTGCCGTCGTGCTCGACCGCGGCGATCAGGGATTGGCTCATGCCAAGCAAGGTCAAGCGCGAGCGGGCGGCGGCCGTCAGGCGCGGGTCGCCGATGCGCCGCACGGCCAGATATTCGGTCTGCGCGCCCGCCCACTCGGGGTTGAACAGGTCGGCGATGGGCGCGCCCGCCGCGATGATGTCGCCGGGGGCGTGGCCATAGACGCGCTGGACGAAGCCGGCGGTGCGGGTCTGGACGATGGCCAGATCGCGCTGGTTGAACTCGATCGATCCCGGAATCGCCAGGCCGGAGGCGAGCGACGTCATCTCGGCGCGGGCCAATCGCATGCCCAGGGTCTGAGCGCCGCGCGGATCGACGGCGACGCCGGGCGCGTTCGGCCCGGCGCCCTCGTCGGCGTAGCGTGGGACCAATTGCATGTCCATGAACGGCGACTTGCCCGGCTTGTCGAAGCGCTGGGCGGGGACCATCGGATCATACCAGTAGAGAACCTTGCGGCCAGGCACGTCGCCCGCGGCTGGGGCGGGCCCCTTGCGCCACTGGCCCAAACCATAGCCCCCGGCCGTGGCCAGAAGGGCGATGGCGGCGGCGCCCGCGATCAGGGATCGGGTCGAAAGGGTCGTGACGCGGCTCATGACGCGGTTCCGTAGGTCAGGTTGATCTTGGCGCTGTCGCGCGCGACGAGGGCTTGGCGGTCGAGGATCGAAAGCTTGGTCTCGGCCAGGTCGAGCAAGGCGCCGAGCACATCGCTCAAGCTGGCGCGCCCAGCGGCATAGCTGGCGGTCTCCAGGTCGGCGCGTTGCTGGGCCAGCGGCGCCAAGGTCTCTTGAGCGCGGGCCAACTGTTCGTGGTGCATCTGGTGGTCGACGAGGTCGGTCTCCAGCGCGGCGAGCAATTGGCGTTCGCCCGCAGCCTTTTGACTTTCTGCTCCCCGGACCCTGGCGCTCTGTGCCGCGATCAGCGGCTCGCGCCGGGCCTGGCCAAACAGCGGCAAGCCGAAGGTCACCCCGACCGACACCATGTCGCCATAGGCGCCGTCGCGCTTCTGGTAGGCGAGATCCCAACTGGTGTCGGGATGGGCTTCGGCACGCGCTTGGGCCAACTGGGCGCCGGCCGTCTGGCGCGCCGCATCCAGGGCACGAAGACCCGGATGGTCTGGCAGGCCGGCGCGCAGGGCCTCGGCGTTGATAATAAAGTCCGGAGCCGGCCCGATGGCCTGAGGTCCAGGCTCGCCTGTCCAACGGGTCAGTTCGGCGGCGGCGCGGGCCCTGTCGGCGAGCAGTTCGCTGCGTCGATCGGCCAGTGCGGCCAGCTTCTGTTGCGCCTCCAGGGCTTGGCCCGGACGAGCCTCTCCTGTGGTGACGGCGGCGGGCGCTGTGTCGCGCAGCGGTGTGATCGCCCGTTCGACCGCAGCCAGGGCGGCCAGCTTCTGGTCGGCGTAGTAGAGGTCGATCCAGGCCAGGGCTGCGGCCACTTGCGTCTCGCGCGCCGTCAGGGCCTGGCGGGCGCCGGCGGTCGTGACCTCCGCTCGGGCTGCCTGACGCGCGGCCTCGCGCTTGGCGGCGCTGGGCCGGTCCTGCATCAGGCCGATGCTGACCATGGTCATGCTGTCGCCGCCAAAGGTCCCGGCCGGTGGACCGGAGATCGGGAAATTGTCCAGGCCGACCCGCAGCTTAGGGTCGGGCAACCTGCCCGCCGCCTTGCCCTGGGACTTGGCCGCCTCGAGATCGGCCGCCGTCGCGGCCAGGGCCGGCGATTGCAGGGCCAGCTCTTGGGCGGCGGTGAAGGTCAGCGGGCCGGCCTGGGCGGCGTTGGCCAGCCCAAGGCCCGCGAGAAGCAGGATAAGACGCATGAAAGAGTCCTGTCGGATCGTGCGAACGACGTCGGCGAAAAGGCCAAACGGGATGCCTCGGCGGAGCGTTTGCAGCCGCCCCGCCGAAGCCGGCCGTCCAGGCGGCGGGAGGGATCGCCCGCCGCCTGGGTTCAGCCGGTCCCTAGCCTTGGGGCGAGGCGGTGGCGGGCTCCGCCGCGCCGGCCTTGCGGGGCATCATTCCGCAGTAGGCCGGCATGTCGCAGATGCGGACCGCGGTGCGAAAGACGTCCTTGGGGTTGGACGGCGGGGCCCCCGTGCGCAGATGGCTGCAGGTGGGGAAGGTGGCGGCGAGGACGGCCGAGGCGCCGAAGGTCAGGCCGGCGGCCAGGGCGCCCAGGAGAGCGTGACGCAGGATCATGGGATCGTTCCTTGAAATCGTGATCTGAAAAGCCCGCGAAGGGGCAAGCGACCGCGCCGTTCGACCGCGTGCGAAGACGCACGACGGCGGGCGCGAGAGCGTCAGACCGGCGGTTGGCCGGTCGTCAGATCAGCGATCTTGGAGGCGGATCATCCTGGCCCGGATCATGGGTCCGGCCGCTGGTGTTCGACCAGCGCGTCTCGATCCGGTAGGCGATTGGCGAATAGTCGATCGCGCCCTCGGCAGGCACAGCGACAGCCAAGGCGCAATTGGTCGCGCAGGCCCGGGCGCAGTCCTTGGCCGACATCGCCTTGCCATGGTCGCAGCAAGGGTCCTGGGCGGTGTCCGAAGCCGTGGTGGCCGCTGGCACGGCCATGCTCATCGCGCTCATGTCCATTCCCGTCATGTCGCAATCAGCCTGGGCGGCGTTGACCGCCAGCGGGCTGAAGGCGAGGGCCAGGGCGGCCAGGAAAGCGAGCGCATGTCTCAGCATGGCGTCACCATAGCGCCGCCGCCCGCTGGCGTCATCAGGTGTTGACGATGGAAAGATCCACGGCCCGCCATGGTCAGAGCGAGGCCGGCGGGGCCAGCGTCCCCAGCCAACTGACCAGGATCAGAACCGAGAGGCCGGCGGCCGACTCGACCAGCAGGCTTCGCCGCAGCGCCGCCAGCGCCGAGGCGGGGTCGAGGCTGGCGAGCGCCCGTTGTAGTCGCGGCGTCAGCACGAAGCGATTGAGCGCGGCCAGGCTCAGCATAAGCGCGAAGACGCAGAGCTTGGCCAGGAGCACGGCGCCCCAGGCGGTCGTAGCCGCCGCGAGGAGGTGGTCGGGTCCGACCAGGAACCAGCTGTTGATGAGGCCGGTCAGCACCAGCGTGGCCACGACCACCGAGCCGACGCCGGAAAACCCTTCCAGCGCCCCGTGGAGCGCTCGCACGGCGGCGGCCTCGGCCTGGCGCACGCCCAAGACCAGGAGGAGCAGGGCGGCCAAAGCGCCGAGCCAGACCCCGGCGGCGAGGAGGTGGAGGATGTCGGCGGACAGCTTGAAGAGGCCCGCCGCCCCTTCGCCGTCAGCGCCGTGTCCGCTCCAGGCGAAGCTGGCCAGGGCTACAGCACCCAGCCCGGCGCTGGCGCGCCAGAGATTGGTCGAGGGACGCAAGGTCGCGGCGACCGCCAAGGCCGCCAGGCTCGCGGTCGCGCGGGTAATGACCGAGACGCCGAACTGGGTGCCGGTCGCCACCATGACTAGAGCCTGTGGGTCGAGGGCGTCGGCAAGCGCTCCGGTCATCATTGCCGTCTGGGCCAGCAGCGCCAGGCCGCAGCCGATCGCCGTCAGCAGGCCGGCGACCACGACCAGTCCCTTCGTTCCGGCGCTGGTTCGCGCCGCGCCGGGGCCATCGGCGGGCAGGCCGTAGAGGTAGAAAAGCGGCGCGCCAAACAGCATCGCCGTCCCGGCATACTGGACAAGGCGCGCCAGAACGACGAGCGACTCGATCATCGCCCTAGCGGACCGTGAAGCTGTAGGCGCCGTTGATGCGATGGGCGTCGGCGGTGACCACGCGCCAGCTGACCTTATAGGCGCCCGGCGCCAGCGGCGCGGCCAGGGCGCCGTCGATGACCATCCCGCCCTTGGCGACCTTGATCTTCACCGGCACGGCGCCGCCCGAGGCTTTGGCGATTTCGAAGCTGGAGAACTTGGCCTCGAGTTTCTCGCTGAATTTCAGGCTGATCGCCTTGGGAGCGGCGACCGTGGCGTCGGGCGCGGGATTGGCGCTGACCAGCTTGGCGTGGGCGGCGGCCTGGGACGCGGCGAGCATCAGGCCGCCCGCGGCGATCATCGCCAGGACGGTGGAAGTGGTCTTGGTGGTCATCGGATGTCTCCAAGGTGCGACGCCCCGGTCGCCCACAGATCATACGTGCGGCCCGGGCCCTGTCCCTCGCGGCGAAGCGCAAAAATCGGTGTCGGGCGCCGATCAGCCATGGCGGGCGAAAACCCGGGTCGCGCCCTTGGCGTCAAGCAGCATCAGGGTCGCGTAGGGCTCGGCGCCGGCTCCGGGCATTTCCATGCCGGGCGATCCGATCGGCATTCCAGGGACCGCCAGGCCCAACGCCTTGGGGCGTTCTTGCAACAGCCGAAGAATGTCGGACGGCGGTACGTGACCCTCGATGGTGTAGCCGCCGATCCGTGCGGTGTGGCACGACGACAGGGTATCGGCGACACCGTAGGTCGCTCGCACCGGCGTCAGATCGTCGAGCTCGTTGATCGACGGCTTGAGGCCGGCTGCCCTCAGGGCCTCGACCCACTTGGTGCAGCAGCCGCAGGACGGGGTCTTGTAGACTTGGATAGCCAGGGGTTCGGCGCCTTGCGCGCAGGCGACCAGCAGAGTGGCGGCGCCGGCCCCCAACAGCAGGGCGCGGCGCGCAAGGGGCGGGCGACGGATCAAACGGCTCACGGCTGGGCTCCGGAAGGTCAGGGGCGATCGACTATTTCGGTTTGGCGGCCCGGGAAGACCAATGGATATGGACAATCTTCCAACCCGCCGGCTCGTGGCGAAGGACCATGGTCTCGGCCGACAGGCGGTCCACCGGCTTGCCGCTGTAGACGCCCGTCGTGCGGCTTTCGCTGACGATATAGGCCAGGTCGCCCTGGGCCAGGCCCGACCGCGACAGCGGCGTGCTGGGTACAGCACGGGTGAAGGCCGCGTCGGCGGCTAGGTGATGGCTGGCATATTCGACCCGCGATCGCTCCGCGCCGCCCTCCTCAACGACCAGAACGTCGGGCGCCAACAAAGCAAGGGCTTTTTCGGTGTCGCCCGCCGCCAGCGCCGCATGGAAGCCGTCGACGGCCAAGGCCGCGGCCCTGGCCGCCGGGGGCAGGCTGGTCGAGACTGCGGTGGCAGGCTTGGCTGGTTCGTGAGCCAGCGCTGAGCCGGTGATCAGCAGGCTGGCGCCAAGCGTGGAAAGTAGGTGTGTCATTCTCAGGGTCTCCTGCCGCACGCGGCGTATTGGGTCAGAACCAGGCCCGAAGGCCAAACACCAGCCGAGCATCCTCGACATCCTCGCCGGCGGCGCGGCTGTAGTCAGCTGTCTTCCCGAATTTTCGGTCGTAGGTGACGCCGATATAGGGGGCGAACTCGCGGCGGATCTCGTAGCGAAGCCGCAGGCCTAGCTCCGCATTCGACAGGCCAGCACCCATCCCGGTCGCCGCGTCATTAGACGCGGCGAGGTTCAACTCCGCGCGCGGCTGCAGGATCAAGCGCTGGGTGATGCGCTGGTCGTAGGAGCCTTCCAGCCGCCCAGAGAGATCGCCTCTGTCGGATAGGAAGGCCGCGCCGCTCACCTCAAACCAGTAGGGCGCAAGGCCCTCGAACCCAACAGTCGCGTAGGTCCGGGTGGGATGGGGCTCGAAATCATGCCGCACCCCCGCCTGAAGATTGAAGTAGGGACCGATCGCGCGGGAATAGAGCGCTTGCAGTTCGGCTTGCTCGACGCCGTCGCCGACGACGCCTTCGCCTTCGGTCTTGATCACCAGGCGATGGATGTCGCCGCCAAACCAGGCCTCGCCTTCCCAACGATAGCTATCCTTGCCCGACTGGGGCGCCCACTCAGCGATGTTGGCCATGACCATGGAGCTGCTCAAGCCGCCGTGCTCGCGCCGAAGTTGGCCGCGCGCGGCGGCCATGGCGGCCGGCGAGAACAGGCGGTCAGCGGCGTGGTCGCTCGGCGCCGCCGGCGGCGGCCCCGTTGGGACCTCCAGATCACCGATCGTTGTGCCGGCCGCCGCGGGCGCCCCCATCGCCATGCCCGGCATGGCGGAATGGTCCATCGGCGTCTCCGCCGGCATGTCATGTCCGGCGTGCGGATCGGCTTCGCCGGCTGCGGGCGTCTCTGGCTTCGGCGCGACCGCTGGGGCGGGGGCCGCCTGATGCTGATGAGCCGCCGCCTCTGGCTTGGCAGGTCTCGCGGCGGGCTTGGTCGGCGCGGCGGGCATGGTCATGCCCGGCATCGAGGAATGATCCATGGTCTGGGCCATAGCTGGCGCGGCCAAGGCGAGCGGCAACAGGCTGATTACGACGAGCCGGTTCATGCCGCGCCTCCTTCGAGAGGCCGCACACTGAACACCTGAAACATGCCCGCGTGCATGTGGTAGAGCATGTGGCAGTGGAAAGCCCAGTCGCCGGGATCAGCGGTGATGTCCCAAGAGACCTTGCCTCCAGGCAGCACGATGACCGTGTGCTTGCGAGGTCCAAATCCGACCGGCGCGTGGGTCAGCTCGAAGAAGTGGCCATGCAGGTGGATCGGGTGGGCCATCATGGTGTCATTGACCAGCGTGACCCGCACCCTTTCGCCCGTGTCGAAGGCGTAGGGCTTGGTCGCGTCGCTAAACTTCTGGCCGTCGAACCCCCACATGAAGCGTTCCATGTTTCCGGTCAGCCGGATCTCTAGAGCCCGGGTCGGCGTCCGCGTGTCGGGATTGGGCGTCAGGGCCAGCAGATCCTTGTAGACCAGCACCCGGTGGCCGACGCTTTCCAAGCCCTGACCAGGCTCACCGGTCCGATCGATCGGCATCGGCGAAATGGTCTGCACGCCAGGGCCCAGCTTGATCTGAGGCGCGTTCAGAGGGTCGCGCATCGACATCTTCATGCCGCCCATGTCGCCCATGACATCGGAGCCGCGCGGCTTGGGCGCGGCCATGCCAGGCGCAGCGGCCATGGCCGCCATGCCGTGCCCCATTGCGGCATGGTCCATGCCGCCCATGGCGCCTGAGCCGCTCATGTCCATGCCGCTCATGTCCATGCCCATGTCCTTCATGTTGGCCAGCGGGCGCTCGCGCAGCGGGGGAACTGAAGCGGTCATCCCCGCGCGCGGCGCCAACGTCGCGCGGCCCATGCCGGAGCGATCGACCGCCTCGGCCACCAGTGTGAAGGCCTTTTCCTCGGTGGGTTGGACGATGACGTCGTAGGTCTCGGCATTGCCGATCTGGAACTCGTCGACTTCGACGGGACGAACTGTCTGGCCGTCAGCGGCTACCACGGTCAGCTTCAACCCAGGTATCCGCACGTTGAACATCATTTGGGCAGCTGCGTTGATGAACCGCAGGCGCACCCGCTCGCCAGGCGTGAACAGGCCCGTCCAATTGTCGGTGGGGCCGTGGCCGTTGACCAGGAACGACATGACAGCGCCGGTGACGTCGGAGATATCGGTGGGGTCCATCCGCATCTTGCCCCATTCCATCCGCTCCTGGAGCGTCTGGTCCTTGCCGGCCATCAGGCTGGAGAGGGTCTGCTTTTGGTAATTGAACACGCCGGACTGCTGCTTCATGCGCTTGAAGATCACGTGGGGGTGCATAAAGCTGAAATCGGAGAGCACGATCACATGCTCCCGATCATAGGCGACCGGGTCAGGCTCGGCCGGCTCGATAACGAGGGGGCCGTAATGGCCCTCGGCCTCCTGAAGGCCCGAGTGGCTATGATACCAGTAGGTGCCCGACTGCTTGACCGGGAATTCGTAGACGAAGGTTTCGCCGGGCGGAATGCCGGGAAAGCTGACGCCCGGCACGCCGTCCATTTGGAAGGGAACGAGCAGCCCATGCCAGTGGATCGAGGTCTCCTCATCTAGGGTGTTGGTGACCGAGAGCCGGACGGTCTGACCTTCCTTCAGGCGGATCAAAGGGCCAGGAACGGTGCCGTTGATTGCCACGGCGTGTCCACGCTTACCGTCGATCGTCACCGGCGCATGGCCAATGGTCAGCTTGATGTCCTGACCCGACAGTGTGGGCAGGGTCGAAAGGAGGCCCGGCGTCGCGCTCTGTGCCCAGCTGGGGAGAAGAGCCACTGTTGCAAGGCCCGAGCCCATCGCGGCTGCTCCGCGCAACAACTGCCGGCGGTCAAATTGAGTCATCGTCTGAGGTCCTGCGACTGGTCACCAAGATGCAGCTAGTGCGATCTCGTACTTGTCACTACGTTTCGGTGCGATCTTAGCCCTCGCCGATCCTGATGATTTTTGGCGCGCTTCGTTTGGGTCCGTCACTGGCGCGCCGACGACTGGTGGAATTGCGGTTCAACAAGACAATGAGGGTTAACCTGCTCCCCACGCGTATATGCGGCAGGGCGGGGGCTAGAATGCAATTCGTTGATCAGATTGGGCGCGAAACAACGTCCTTCCCCAAGAGTCTGCCCGCGCTGACCTCGGTCCGCTTTGTGCTGGCTCTGGGAGTCGTGCTCTTTCACTACCAATTGCAATGGCCCTGGAACGCCATGGCCTCGACGGGCATCTTCAATCGAGCCGGGCTCGGCGTCGACGCCTTCTTCATTTTGTCTGGCTTCGTCCTCACCCATGCCTATCGTCAGGCGCTAGAAGACGGGCAGTTGAACTATCGCCGCTTCTTGGCGGCGCGCTTCGCCCGTGTTTACCCGGCCCATATCGCCGTTTTGGGGTTCGTGCTGGTGATGGTCGGCGCGGGAACCCTGATCGGCGCAGAGTTCGATCGGCGCCTCTACAATCCCCTCGGCCTGCTCACGACAGTCCTACTGGTGCATGCTTGGCTGCCTGAAACTGTCGTGGCGGAATGGAACGGTCCCTCATGGTCGCTGTCCGCCGAATGGTTCGCCTATCTCGCCTTTCCCGCCTTCGCCTGGATCGGCCTCGTCCTGGCCCGTCGACCCTGGATCCTGCTCGCCCTGTCGGCACTGGTCTTCGTGGCGCTGGATCTGGCCTATCAATCGGTGTTTGGGGACTTGGTCGTCCACGCCCAGCTGAACATGGGCATACTGCGGATCATACCCGAGTTTCTCTATGGGATAGGTCTCTACCGGCTGGGACAGCGGGTGCAGCTCACTCGGCGCCAGGCGATCGGCGCGGCCTGGCTGTCGGCAATCATTCTATTGCTGCTGATGCACTTCAAAGCGGACGAGCGGGTCGTTGTTGCTGCGGCTGGACCCTTGGTCCTCAGCCTGGCCCTTCTGTCGAAATCGGGCGCCGATCGCGCGGTCGCCCGGCCGTCGATGCTGGCCGCAGGCGAAGCCTCTTACGCCCTGTACCTGGTGCATATGCCCATCCTGATCGGATGGAAGGGCGTCAACTCCGCTCTGACTCAGCGGCCGAGCGCCTACGTCCTAGCGTGGTGGGAGGTCGCCTGCCTGCTCATGCTCACGCTCGTTGTTGCGTTCGCTGTGCATTTCTTCGTTGAAAGACCCGCGCGAACCTGGATCAGGCGCAGCACAGACCGTTTGTGGCCCGCGTCCAGCGCAAAGCCGACCATAGCGCCTGGCCCCCAACGCTCAGACATCTAAGCCGATGACGCCTGAACGGAAGGCCGTGGTCCAGTGGCGCGCGACCTGCCGTTCGAGCCCCAGCAACTTGTGGACAGGCGTGATGCTGAACCGCTGGCCTCCCTGGGACGCTGACCTTTCGCTCCCCGTTAAAAACCTAACCTTTCATCGTACATAATGTCCTTTATGTATGATGATGACGCTGCGAAATTGGGGTAGGGCGCTCCCGCCAGATGTGGACGGATCATGGACGAAAACGACGCGTCCGAGCGATCGGACGACCAAGCCGTCATCTCAATGGCGACATCCTCGACTTTCATCGTACCGGCTATCGTCGCCGACACCAGTGACGACGCCGGCGAGCGCTTCCTTGAATTCTTCGCCGCCACGATCCGCAACGCCAACACGCGGAGCGCCTACATGCGGGCGGTCGAGCATTTCCTTGGCTGGCGCGGCGTGGCGGGTCTAGCCTCCCTGGGCGACATCCGACCGCTGCACATCGCCGCCTATATAGAAGAGTGTCAGGGCTTGTTTTCGGCGCCGACCGTCAAGCTGCGACTGGCGGGCTTGCGAAGCCTGTTTGACTGGCTCGTGCGTACCGGGGTGATGGCCAGCAATCCGACCACATCGGTGCGCGGACCCAGCCACGACGTGCAGCGTGGCAAGACGCCGATCTTGGCGGCCGACGAAGCCAAGCGGTTGATCGCCAGCATTCCGGCCGATACGCCGGTCGGCCTGCGCGACCGGGCGCTAATCGCACTGATGACTTACAGCTTCGCCCGCGTGTCGGCGGCCACTGGCATGAACGTCGAGGACCTGATCCAGACGGCCGGTCGTTCATGGGTTCGGCTCCACGAAAAACGCGGCAAGGTTCACGAACTGCCGGTGCATCACAAGCTGCTCGACCATCTGGACGCTTACCTGGCCGTTGCGGGTCACCGCGACCAGCCCAAGGCGCCCCTGTTTCGGAGCGCCAAGGGCCGATCGGGCGCATTGAGCAATGGTCGCCTCAGCCGTCACGACGCCTACGCCATGGTCCGAAGGAGGGCGGTGGCCGCAGGCATCGTGGCCAAGATCGGCAACCACTCGTTCCGAGGCACCGGGATTACGACATTCCTGCTGAACGAAGGCACCTTGGAGCTGGCCCAGGAGATGGCGAACCATTCCAGCCCGCGCACCACGAAGCTCTATGATAGTCGGCGCGACGGGATCACTCAGGATGCGATCGAACGCATTCGCATCGAATAGCCGAGACCCTCGACCGAAGATTTGGAAACTCCCGCACGAGTCGCTGGGCTTGATGGTACTATTCGCTGATGCGCACGATGAGTAGGTGCATGAACGCAGATCTAGACCAAGCCCATGACGCTGAGCTGCTTCTGGCATCGGGAAGAGCGCTGTCGGGATCTGAACTCGCTTCGACCGTCCAGCAGATCGCTGATAGGTCGGGCGATATCCTCGGATCGAAAGAACACGCTTACACTTGGTTGCAGAGCCATTTGATCCCCGCGTTTGGAGGAAAAACGGCTCAGCAGATCATTGCGCAGGGATGGGGTCAGGCCATCTTGGACTACCTGGATGAGCTGCGTTACGGCGGGCGCGGTTAGGGTTCGGCTTTCCGGGCGGGGAATGCCAACGGGCAACAACCTTGACGTCCGGCGCCAAAAATTCCGACGGATTCTGGGACAGCAATTAACGGGGTCATCAAATGTGAGGCGTTACATCGTTTCGCCCAAGACCGTCAATTTAGTTGACCATTTCCGATAATGTTTATTAGACGATAAATGTTCAATGATTTCAATATGTTATACTATCGATTTAGACCGGCGCTCCTCTACAGTGCCCCAACGGAATGATCCAGCTAGGACCAAGACCGGGTTAGTTCGCGGTCGAGGGTTCGAAGGGTCTGACGCATTGTGACAATCTCGCGATCAAACGCGTCCCGTAATTTGAGCGTCGCCAACGTCACGCTCGCCAGGTCAGCCGAGAGTTCGGGTTCAGCCTCCAGGCCTTCGGCGATCAGCCGGGCCCAATCCTCATCGGGAATGTCATGGTCGTCGTCCGACTGCTCATGGCTGTCGGTGAAGTGGATCGCGCGGCACCGGGCCTCGAAGGCAAGCGTTGCGGCGATGACCGCTTCCAGGTGCTCGTCGACCTCGACCGGGTCGCGTCGAAGGTCGAGATAGGCGCGAAGATCGTCAGCCAGCCGGTCAGCGCGCTGTTCTTGTTCGAACGCCCAATGCGGATTGACCCGGCCATCACCGAACTCCTGGTCTTCGTACAGGCGTCGGCCCGCGGGTTCGGTGAAGTCGTCGATCCGTCCCAGCAGGCGTTTTCGACGCGCGACGATGGCATCGACCTGGCCCGAAAGGAATTGGCGGTAGAGGGCGCCAGTCTGGATCCGCATGCTGGTCAGCTGTCGCCAGACGGGGACCACGGCGATCACCGCGGCGAGGATCGCGAAGACCGCACCGATCAAGGTCTGGTACCGATAGACGAACCCATCGTGCGCGAACCAGCCGGCGGCCTGGGCGATCATCATCATGAGGCCAAGGGCAGGACAGACGAGTGCCATCGTCAACACCACACACCTAAGGAAATCCGATCTCATCGCCGGCCGTCCCGGGGCATCGACAGCTTGGCGAGTGAAGGCCTAGTCATCGACGACGTCCGCATAACCGGCCCAGCGGCCGCTGTTGGTGAACGATGGAGAGCCTTCCGCGAAGCCGGCCGCCAACCACAGAGCGTCGAAGGCGTCGTGCAACAGGTCGCCCGACTGGGTCGTTCCACGCGGGAGAAGGACGGGTGTGGTTCCGACACTGGGGGCTCGGAAGCGACCGACGCGGCCTAGTCCTGCGATCCGAATGGGGCCGAGTTCGTAGAAACTCATGGCCACCAGAACCGGGCCGGCCAGCCCGATCCTGTCGAGCAGCTGAAGGCCGCGATCGATCGTGTCGACGATGCGGTGCTCGAGCACGGCTCCGTCGACCAGGATGTCTTCGTCGTCCTCGACCGCGCGCCCCAGGGTGAAGAGTTGCTCGACGACGCCGGGGCGCAGCAGGCGCGCGCTCCAGTCGGCCTCGGCATTGGGCAACTCGCCGATGCGTCGGGTCGGGCCATGCGCCCACCACTGGGTGTTATCCTGATTGGCCACGACATGGGGCTCCGTCTCCGGCGCCAGCAGGCCCCGATGGGCCTGGACCTTGCCCAGGTCGATGCGGGGACCTGCCAGTGCGTCCGCTGGGACGAGGTAGATGTAGGCGGACGGTTGTGAGACCAGGCAAGGTGGGTTGTTGGCCACCCGATTGTTCTGGGTGCTCGTCCAGAGATCCTGGAGCGGCTGGCGCAGGTCTGGGCCCACCGGCTCCGGCGCGAGCAGGTCTTCCGCCGCGAGAGACGCGGCCGCCTGCCAGCCGGCGTGGAGCAGCCGGAAGATCTCGCGCTTGGCTGATGTCGCTTCCACCATCCCGTAACCGTCCAACTCCTCGATCGCGGCGAGCCACCGCGCCGAGGCGCGGGCGCTGCGATCGTCTCCGAGCAAGTCGACCCGCCCGGCCTTGATGGTCGCGCCGCCAAAGCTGCGATGGGTCAGGATCATGCCTTCGTCGGTGTCGGCGGCCGCCACCAGCAGCTTGACCGCTTCGTCGCTCAGGGTGATACGGCGCTTCCCGGTCGGCGGGACGGTGTCTTCTGGCGGGACGGGCGCCAGCTCGCCGGCGAGATGGGCGTTGTCTCGAAGGTTCAGTTCCAGGCCGCGACGGAACTGGTCGCGAAAGTCCTCGACGCTGTGGAACTCGGCCACCAGGCCCTTGGACATCGCCCAGGTCTCGAACTCCTTGAGCTTGGCGAACTGTTCCGGGACGAGGATATCGGGCCTGATGGGCGCGCGTGAGAAGTAGAGCATCGCCGGCTTGCCGGCCTTGATGTGTTCTTCGATCTCCTCGACCGTGCCGCTGGCCGCCACACCCGTGTCGCTGCCCAGGCGCGTCCAGAAGATCCCGACCAGCAAGTCGCAGTGGACCAGCAGCCGGTCGTTGATCATCTGCTGGGCGCGGCCCGCCAGCTCGGGGGCCGAGTGGGTCTCCCAGCCCACCGGCACGAGCATCGCTTTTCGGGTGCGTCCATGCAGGACGTTCCAGTCGTTGAGGACCTCGCGGATCACCTGCCGTTCGGCGATCACATCGCCCGGCGAGGCGATCATGACTTCCAAGACCTTGGCCGCGTAAGCCATCTAACTTACCTTGCCACGGCGCGCTTCGATCCGATCGTCGTCCGCTCGAAGCCGCGCATCGCTGCCGCCCATGAAATCAAGAGCGATGAAAGTTTCGACGATGCGCGCCACGGGCGTCGTCAAAGCCAGGCGCCGGATCGTCTCGTCGGCGAGGGTGGTCAGTTCTGCGGTCAAGGTGCGGGTCCACTTTAAAGGCGTTTGCCGTCGAACCAGGAGCGCCTTGGACAGCTTCGACTTCCAGCGATCGCGATGGCTCAGCTCGTCGCCCCAGCGCGCGAGATCGCACAGGCCGGCTATTAGGACCGTCTTCACGCCATCCGGCAGCCAGTCGCTATCGTCCGAGCAGAGCCAGATGACGTAGTCGAGCTCGTTGAGGATCCTAGCGTTCAGCTCGTATCCGCGGCCCCACGTCCAGGCGTTAGCGATGTCGGCCGGTGTGTGATTTCCAAACGACGGATGCCGCAAGGCCAATGATCTCGCGCAGAGGGCGTAGGGTCGCCGACTGTCGGGGTCAGAGGCTTTTTCCACAATCGACTTCGCCAACAGATCGTCGAATGCGCCCGCAAATTCTCCGGAGAACTGCGGGATCAGCAACTGCGGCAAGTAGTTGGCGAGCCGCTCCGGGTGACGATAGCTGATTTCGACGAGCGCGGGGCGCTCGTGGAGAAACTCCATGACCCGGTCGGGGTGGGTGACCTGGCAGATCTCACGCTGCTCGGCGTCGTGTTGCCAGTCGTTCTGCATGGCCGTCCAGGCTATGCGCAGTCCCCTTACAGGTGTCCCGGACGACGTTTCGGTCGGAAGGGGAAACAACAACGGCCGCAGCCACTGCGGTTCTTCGATCCATTCCTGCATCTCGACCATGTCGAGCCACCACTCGTCTGACAGGGGCGGAAGCTCCCAACCAAATCTCAGGAGCTCATCACGCGCGACGAGCAGCGGGCTGCCCTCGGGGCGAATCCTGCGGACAAGCTCTCGCGCCAAGGCTTCGATTCCCTGGCTCGACATGGCCGCTCGGATGTCCGCCAAGGGTGGCGAAAAGCCCAGCACCTCGCCGTAACTGACACCGTGCCAGACCGGCAGGGTGATTTTTCCGTCCTCGCCCATTTCCCGGGCGACCAGCCCCCTGAGCTCGCGCTTGGTCCATCGCTTTTGGAAGAAGGCTTGGCTCAGGACCACGATTCCGAAGCGAGATCCCGCCAGTCCGCGATCGATTGCCTCGCTGAGGCTGTCGCCCACCTGAAGGCTGAACTCGTCATACCAGACGTCCAGGTCGGAATCGCGGAGCGCCTCGGCCAAAGGCCGCACGAGGTCGTCCTTATCCTCACTGGCATGGCAGATGAAAACGTCGTGCTGCATCGGTGCAGCTTGGCGCGAAAAGCTGGCCACCGCCACCGTTGGTCGTTGAGGACGCCTCGGTGCAAACCGCCGTCGCTCAGCCGACGAACTTGACGGGGATCCTGGGCAAGCATCAGCACCCACCTTGGGGTGGTGATTGGGCAGACCAGATACTGGCCGAGCGCGCGGCTATTCCGGCTTTTGCCATCGCGGCTCAACCTGGCCGAACTCGAAGCGAGCAGACCGTGACTTGTCGTAGGCGTCGCGTGTCCGTTTGCCGACGCCGACCTTCGCCTCATCGGCAGGAACGCGCCCATCGTACATCCCGAGGACGCGGCAGAACGGGTCGCTAAACGTGTTGTAGGCCTCCCGAAAAGCCGGTTGCTCTTCTTGGCCTTCCTCCATTGGCGCGCGTGGGCCCCGGCCGACGCAGATCATAATGTCCGAGCCGACGGCGATGTCCATGAACCCCAGACGGCCCACCATCAGCGACATTAGACTGCACAGGCCATCTTCCACCATGGGGTCGAAGAGATAGACCTGCTCGGCGAAGTCGGGAGGGCCAACTGCCAAAAGAACCTGGCAACCAGAGACCATGGCAAGTTCTGCGCAGCGCTGTCGTTCCTCGTCTGTGGGCTCTGTACCCTTGATTTCGAGCCACACATCACGTCGATCGACCCAAGCGGGGAGCTTGAAATCCCTGAGCCGAAAGTCCGGCAGGTATGGGCCTGACGTTAAGAGCAGGCCCTCGGGCTCGTAGTCGAACTGGACACCCAGTGCTTCGAGGAAGACGGCCCACAGCGCCTCGGTGCGCGAGCGGAACCGATAGCCTTTCCAGATTGTCTCGATCGCCTTCAAGTGGCCCTCCCCTGTCCAACGCCGCATAGTTCAATGTGACGTTGGGCTTGGCCAGGCGAGAAACGATATGATTGCGACAGAATGGGTCGCACACTACGCGCAATCGTCTGGCGCGGCGGTCCGACGCAGCGCAGGATTTGTTCGTGGCGCGTCTGAATCACGATCACAGCCCTTGGCGGCGGGGAACAGTTCGGCTGGCCTTCGGCCAGACGGCCGAGGGCCGCATCGTCTCGATCCGCGACGTGGTCAGCGGGCGCGCCTGCGGTTGTTTCTGTCCGGCCTGCGAGGAGCCGCTGATCGCCCGCAAGTCTGGCGGGCGGCCAAGGTCGCGGGCGGATCACTTCGCCCATGCGCGGGATGGCGCCTGCGTCGGCGCTCTGGAGACCGCCCTCCACAAGCTGGCCAAGCAGATCCTCACCGATGCGCTGGGCGTGACCTTGCCGGCCATCGCCGCCGAGCACGAGGGGGTGCGCCGTCAGAGCCACGGCGCCAAGCATCAGGTGTTCGAGTCCGGGGCGGCGGAAGTGGCCCTTCCCGGGGTCGTCGCCGACGTCGTCCTGCGCCGGGGCGAGCGCGCGCTGATCGTCGAGATCCTGGTCACCCATGCCTCCGACGCCGAGAAGATCGCCAGGATCCGTGGCCTGGAAACCTCGGCCATCGAGATCGATCTTTCGAAGCTGTCGCGCCGCGCCGATCCCGAGACCGTGTCCGAGGCGGTGTTGGTCAGCGCGCCGCGCAAGTGGCTATTCAACCCCGCCCAGGATGCGGTCGAGGCGCAGGTGACCCTCATCCTGGCCGAAAGAGCCGAAGCCGCCCGCCAGAGGGTCCTGCGCCAGGCTCAGACCCTGGTCGGCCACTGGGCCGCCCTCCCCGATCCCGAGGACGGAACCAACCTCCCGGCCGTCCGTGGCGCGCTCGCCCAGATCGAGGCCTTGGGGCTTTCGGTCCATGTCGGCGCCCGCGTCGCCAAAGGGGAAAAGGCGTTGAACGTTTCGCCCAAGGCTTGGCAGGCCATCGTCCTCAAGACGCTGGTGATCGACCAGCAGCCCTGGTTCGGGCGTCCCGGCCTGTCGATCGCGGCCTTGCGCGACTGCCTCGAGCGCCAGGGTTTCCTGCCGCCCCTGTTCAAGGCTCAGCGCGGCGCCGACCTAATCGGCGCGGCCCGCGCGCTGGCGCCGGACTTCAACACCCCCACCGGCCTAATCGGCGCCTACGTGCGCGGCCTGCAGAAGGCGGGGCTGGCCGAGGCCGACGACGACCTCTGGCGCGCGCCTATGAAGGTCCGCCAGCAGATCGTCCAGCAGGCCCGCGAGGCGCGCGAACGCCAGAACCGGATCGACGACCTGCAGGCGCGCCTGGACGATATCCTCAAGCGCGCGGGACCTGAGGGCGAAGGCTTCGACCGCGAAGCCTGGCTCGGCCGAGCCGGGCGAGCCAGGTCCCCGCCCCTGTCGGTGGCAGCGAGCGGCGGCCCGGCCTGGAGCGAACTCAAGGCGGCTTTCGGGCTGATCGGCGACGCCTTATGGGCTTACGATGCCGCCGTGGACGTGATGGGCCTGCCGCTGCGGCCGGCGCTGGAGCGCGCCGAACAGGCGCGAAAGGACGCGGCCGAGCGGCGGCGCCTGGCGGCCGAGGTCGCCGCGCTGGCGGCGGCGGACGATCGCGAGCAGCGGTTTCGGACGGCGGCCCGGGCCACTTACGGCGCCGATGCGGAGGCCTGGATGACGGGCCTGGCGCCGCCCGCGAACCTGTCGACCCGTCTGGAGCTGGTGCGGTCTAGTCCCGCGCACCTCCAGGCGGCGCTGGAGGCGCTGGACCGGCGGGTGGCCCAGCAGCGCCGCGAGGAGGCCCAGAGGGTCATGGCGCAGGAGGCGCTCGCCGACCTGTGGGAGGCGGCGTGCGCCGAACACGGCGAGGACTGGGCCAAAACCTTTGTCAGCAACCCCGATCCGCGGCTGGGCGGCCGCCGGCCCCGGGAGGTCTGCGTCGACCCGGTCAGCCTGAAGATGTGTCTGGCGCTAGTGCGTCCGCAGCGCGCCGACCGTCGGGGTTGATTTTGCCCGATGTGCTGTGGGTGGGCGCGAATGTGGTTCCGAAATGACTTCAGCGTGGCCTAGCGAGACAACGCCTCCTGGATTTGATCTTGGCCCCATCGGGCGTCGATGAAGGGACAGCGATAGCAAGGCCCGGTGTGCTCGACCTCGGCGTCGTCGAAGAAAATTCGCGCATACTGGTGGTGGCTCTCAGGAATGATCAGGAAGGCGACGTCATCGAGGCCGAAGTTCAGGTGGCCGATCTTGCGCCACTCCCGCTCCCACTCGAAGAAGTAGCTGCCGCCGGCGCCGGGTGCGTCGACGAACGGCACGATCAACCAGATGGGGTGGGCGGCGTCGCCCGCGCCCTGCGCCATCAGCGCCTCGAATGGGACCGTTAGGCCGCCGGCCGCATAGGCGTAGAGGATCGGGTTGCCACCGTTGGCGATGACGAAATCCTTACGGAAGACGATCCCATGCTCGGATTGGCGGCGCGAGGCCAAGCGTGACAGCTGGTGGAGCGGAACCTCTGAGAAGCAGACCATGTCATGACGCACGCTCAAAGGGGCGCGCGCGCGGCCGACTCCGAAGGGATTTCGCGCCTCAATGCGTCCGGACGCCAGGATGCTGATAATGTTGGAGTAGGCGTCGCTTCCCTCCGTAGACTTGGCGAAGTGCGACACATAGTCGGACATATCCCCCCAACCGGGGTTGTTAGCGCGGAAGACGGGAATGGCCATGGGCGCTCCGGCAAACAGGGGTCAACGTCTTGATCGCGCGGTTTTTTCCGCGATCTGGGAGCCAGACGGCCGGGGGAAGGTTCCCCCACGCAACCCTTGACGCCACCAGAGTCGCTACCATATAGAAATCATGTCTAGGCCGAGCGGAGCGCAAGCACTGTCTCGATCGGAAGGGCCCCCGTCGTCAAGACGGGGGCTTTTCTTTACTCGGGCTGCTCTGAAGCGCGACGCTTGAAAGCTTCTGGATACGCGTCCCCGAGACGACGGACCACTTCAGCGACACCGCTCACGTCATACTCATTACTTGCTCGACCCTTGTTTGAGCCGAACCGCGCCTTGCGCTTCAAGTATTCCTTTGCCTCCAAGCTCGACAGCGCCCGCTGAACCTGCCGCGGACTGAGGCCGGCGCGCTTGCCAATGGTCGCCTTGCTAGGAAAAGGCATCTTATCGGCCGACCACCAAGCCGCGAGCAGCTGCAATAACACCACCATCTCGGTTGGCGAGATTTGCCGCGCCTCGCCGACGAACTGATTTATACTCAGAAGATGGTTGGGCAGGACGGTGAACCCTGCGGCTGTCGCCGCCTCTCCCCACTTCTGCTGCGTCCTGGCCACGCCGTCCATTGCTACACCCTGAGCCTTCCGTGTCCCCGATATAGGGCCATTTCCGTCCATAGACCAGGGGTCAAATCCGTCTCCCTAATCAGACGCACTGAATATCCATACACAGATAACCAAACACACTTATGGCCCGCGACGGATTTTCCCGGTGGAGGTGCAAAAAGTGCAAAGCGGCGCCTTGCATCGAGCTCGCGCCATCCCTATTCTTCGACTTGAGGGGCGCTCCGCTCGGTCTAGACAACCTGGGGCGCTCCTCTCTTTGAAACCAAGAGACGGAGAAGACCTCATGTCTGAATCTAAGATCTACAAGCCGGGCCAAACGGCTCCGGCCTCGGGCCAGTACGAAATCGTGGGGCCGCGCGGCGGCGCCACCGGCGTCGAGCGGACGGTCGTGCGGGGCGAACCCCTGCCGCCGACCCGCCAGTCCGGTCAGGGCTTCAAGCTCGTCGACCGCACCAAGCACTGACCCAACAGGACGCGCCGCCGAGCCTCAGGGCTTAGGCGGCGTTGTCCGTTCCCCTCCCCCGAAATACGAGACTCTCATGCCCAGCTTCACCACGCGCGTCGAACTGCACGGCGCCCAACCCAGCGACTACGAAACCCTTCACGAGCGTATGGGGAGCCATGGCTTCTACCGCGCGATCGCCGGCCTCGGCGCTGACGGAAAGCCTCACACCTACGCGCTCCCGACGGCCGAGTATGACTTCATCGGCGACGGCACCGCCGCGACGGTCCGCGACCTGGCCAAGCGCGTCGCCGACGGCGTGCGTCCCGACGCTTGGGTCTTCGTGACCAAGGGCGAAGAGCGCGCCTGGATCACCACGGTGCTGAACTAGCCCCTTACACCGACACCACGCGCACCAGACGCCTCCGGACGCGGCCAGCCTCCGGAGGCGTTTTGCGTTCAGGCCGTCGCGTCAGCGCGAATCCATCATCACGTCTTCCATGTGCTGGTTCCAGCCGTGCATATCCTCGATCGGCTCGGCCATGAACGCGTCGAGCCCCTCGATCTGACGGATCACGCGATCGAACCGCTCGAACGCCTTGAGTCCCAACGTCTCCCGGCCGACCGCCCTGGACTGCTTGCGCCAAAGGTCGAAGGGGCGCTTGGGATAGGCCGGCTTCCAGCCCGGCAGAAGCCTGGCGTTCGCCTCGACCATGATCGGCAGGCCTCGCGCCAGGGACAGCATCTCTTCGTCGATGGGACGTTCGGGCAGGCCTGCGCGTCGAAGGGCCCGGTTCTCTTCGCGTCGCTTCTTCAGGACCGCCGCCACCGTGTCGTGCTCGAGCTGGACGCGCCGAAGGGTCTCGTCCGGATCGTCCTTGCCGCTGCGCCCCCCGGCGATGATCTTGAAGTCGGTCTCGCAAAGGTCGATACGGGTCAGGAGATGGGCCTGGAAGGCGCCCGGTATGTTCCGGGACGGCGGCAGGGCCGCGAGCAGGCGCCCGGCGAGATCGCCGATGCTGACCTTGTTCCTGTAGCGCGTGTTGGTCTCCAACTCCGGCAGCAGGCGACGGGCCGAATCGTCCAACAGGGACGGTTCCCACTGAAGGTGACGCTCCGCCAGCAGCAATCCCGGCATCAGGCCGACGGTCAGCTCGTAGTAGAGGCGCGCCAAGTCGCCGACGACCGGGTCGTCGCGCAGGCCCACATGGTAGAGCTGATTGCGGTGGCGGTGGAACGTCGCCGCCGCCTGGGCCTGGTCCTGAGGGACATGGCCCAGGGCGCGAAGGACCGCGATCTTGGCGTTGAAGTCCTGACCGCGCAGGTCCGCGCGCTGGCCGGCCGCCAGGGCCTTGCCCTGGGACCTGTAGGTCAGGATGTCCTCGGCCTTTCGGTGGCACATCAGCTCCAGGGCGTTGTCGACCAGGATCAGGGCGATGCGACCACTGACCGGGCGAACATCGGCCAGCTCTCGACCGGCCCGATCGAGTTGCTCGGCCACGGGGATCACGACCCTCATGGCTGTCCCCCGGGGACATGCGAGAGCCGGCCGCCGGAGGCCAAAAAATTTTGCCGAATGGTGTTTTTGAAGGCCCGCCGACGATTTTCAGCGCTGAAGCGTCCTGATGGACCGGGAAATCGGCCGGTCGAGCTCACTTGCGAGACCGTACTAGAGACGCTGCAGTTCGGCCAGCAAGGCCGGCTCGGTAGGGGGGCGGTGGATACCTATTGGTACGATTTCCACCATTTTGAGAACAGCTGCGGCCCGAATCTGGAACAAAGCGCGAGAACGGTGAAGGCCCCGTCGCTTCTCCGGCAGGCGCTCGATCAGGCCGGCGGCCTGGAGGCGATCACGCGCCCTGACGATCCTGGACCTGGTCCAGCCGCCGAAAGGTCCGCCAACCCTCAGCGACATGCCCTCGGCGCTGATCGGCGCGGCTGACGCATCAGCGCCCCAGACACCCACCATGAAGGCCAGAAGGGCCAGAGCCGAGGCGTCGCCGCCGAGCGCGTTGAAGGCGCGGGTGAACGAGACGGCGGAGACCAGGAGGTCGGCCAGGCGATAGCGCGGGACATTGCCACGCCCTTTGCCGCCGGCCGTGACGAGGCGAAGGATCTTGCGGTCGACGAGGCCCTTGATGGCCGCCTTGGCGTCATGAACCTTCCAGCCAGGAATGGCCGAGGCCAGACGAACGGGCGAAAGGTCGAGGTCCTCAAGATCGAATGGACCCTGGCTCAGCCAACCCCACAAGAACAGGCTGCGGACATCGCGCCCGAGCAACCTGAGCACACCGCGAATGTGATGGTCCCGGGGCGGGGGCGGACGATTGACGCCCGACACCGTTCGCGCCCAGGCGCTCCTGGCCACCTTTTCGACCTCTGCGTCGTCGAGGGGCGGAACGCAGAGCGCCGTGTTCACACCCGCGAGCTGGTCGGCCAGGGCCAGCAGGCCTTGATCGACATCGCCGTGCCGACGGCGGATCGCGTGGGCGTCGCGGCAGGCGACCTGGAACAGGGTGGGGTTGCGTGTCCCTTCCAGGATTGGCGCCGCCGCGAGGATGATCGCTGGCTCGCCACGCCTACGAAAGCCTCGAACCTGGCCGCGCGGCCGTTCGACCAGGTCGCTATAGGCTCGCTCGCTCAGACGAGGCAGACGCTGCAGCCGATAGAGGAACTCGGCGATCGGCGCGTCACCCTCGTAGTCGACGAGGGAGTAAACGCCATCGGCATGCTCCGACCCCGGCAGGAGGATGTAGTCCCCCGGACCGGCTCCTTGAACATCGAAGCCGGCGCCGCCGGGATGTTTGACGCCGGCGCGCTCGCCCGTGGGGTCGGCGTAATACCAATGCTCGCCGCGGCGGGTGCGGACGCGCAGCGGCGTCGGATCCAGGATCGCCTCGAACCGAGCCAAGGAGTCTGGGTCATCGGCGTCGGGAACCACCAGGCGCTCGCGCGCGGTCGGCAAGCCCAGATTGGCTGTCGGGAACTGCTCCGCCCAGCGCTGCGTCGTCGCCGCGCAGGGCCGCCCCTTGTTCCATTTGCTCACACGGGGTCGCTTTCCATCCGCCGGGAAGGGATGGACGCCGCCAGCACGGTAGTCAGCGATCAGTCGTTCGTAGGGACCGGTCATCGAGCGGCTATCTTGCGATTGTCGAGTACCCGACTACCATATCTCGCGCGGGGAGTCCTCATTTCCGGCAGCCTCTTCAAGAGCTTGCACCGTCGGATCTCCCCACAATTCTCCGTGAAGCCGGTCGCGCATGGCCGAGACCGCGGCGAAACGATCGCCGAAGTCCTCGGCGAACTGCAGACCGCCGAACTGGGCGTTGGCCAGGTGGTAGGCGTCGAGCACACCGATCGCGGTGTTGATGATGCTCCATAGGCCGACATTGACTAGAACCGGATCGTCAGCGTCGAAGAAGGTGTTATTGCCCTGAGCGCCCCTGCGAAAGATCAGTTGAGCGCCGCGCAGCGAGGCGTGGGCCTCAGTCATGTTGATGATCTTTTTGGCCTGCCGGAAAGCCTCGGCGTGCTCGCCCATCGAGCGGTCGAAAAAAGCATAGGTCTTCTCCTTCACCTTCGTCTCACTCACCACCAGCTCCTCGTCGGTTTCCCGCACGACGTGGTCCCGCTGGTGGGCCAGGAAATAACAGGCCCGCTGGGCGCTCTCGGTGACTTGACGCAGGTTCATCGAGCCCTGGACCCGATGGCGGCGCACGAAGGACAGGGCGGCCAGGATCATGTGCTTACAGACCACGGCGTGCATGGCGGCGAACAGCGCCCTGTTCTCGTCGATCCGGGCCAGCGCGGTCGCCATCAGGCCGCAGCTTTCCATCGCTGTGGCCAGATAAGGCCCGTAAAGATCGCGCGACTGCTCGGTTAGTTCGGCTTCCCGGGCGAGCAATTCGGCTATGGTCACGATGCAAGAATCTCCGTCGAACGCATCTGATCCCGCCGACAAGTTTAGACAACTGCGGCGGCTTGGCGAGCGCCTCAAACCTTGAGGCCGCCGCGACGGGCATCGCCGTCATTACCCAGAGCAGACCTTCCCATGGTCGAACAGGAGTCATGTTCCCCGGTCGCGGGATCAGCGTGGTGGTGTCTCGGCCACCACCAGGAGGCGGATCTTCCCAACGTCGCCTAAGAGCCAGATTTTCCCGTTCCGACCAGCCTGACCCCTACGCTGCGGCGTCCTCGGCCTTCCGCCAACCCTTTCGGCCCACGGGCTTAAGCCAGCGACAGGATCCGACTCAACGGCCCTGCTACGGCCAACGGATCAAGTCGTCGCCCGAGAGCATTTTGCATGGATTTTTAATGACATTCCTTGCAAACTGGCTGCGGAAGCCTAGATTGGAGCCATGAGCAAGTTCGACCAGTTCAAGGCCAAGCTCCGCCCCGGGCAGACCTACCGCCGGGCGGAACTGGCTCAATGGTCGACGGCGGTCGATCGCCACCTCAAGGAGGCCCTGCAAGCCGGCGCGCTGACCAAGCTGGCCGGCGGGCTCTATTACGCGCCCAAAGAGACCGCCTTCGGCAAGGCGCCGCCGCAGGATGACACCCTCGTCGCCACCTTCCTGAAAGGCGGCCCGTTCCTGCTGGCCTCGCCCAACGCCTATAACGCGCTGGGCGTCGGCACGACACAGCTGCACAACAAGACCGTGGTCTATAACCACAAGCGCCACGGCAAGTTCGCCCTGGGCGGCCGCACCTATGATTTCCGCATGAAACCCGCCTTCCCCAAGAAACTCAGCCGAGAGTTCCTGTTGGTCGATCTGGTCAGTAATCTCGACCAGCTAGGCGAAGACCCCCGGGAGGTCCTGGAGCGGGTCAAGGATCGCCTGTCCTCAAGCGACACGGCGCGCCTGACGAAGGCCGCCCAGACCTATGGCTCCGAACGGGCCAAGAAATTCTTCGCTCGGGCCCTCGCCGAGGTCGGAGTCCAGGATGCCGCCTGATTTCCTGCACAACCATCGCCAGTTCGGCGACCTGATCCGCATCGTCGGCGCCAACGAGAAGATCGAGCCGGCCCTGGTCGAGAAGGACTACTGGATCATGCAGAGCCTCTACGGCCTGCAGCAGCTGGGCCTCGCCTTCGAGCTGAAGGGCGGCACTTCCCTCTCCAAAGGCTACGGCCTCATCAACCGGTTCTCCGAGGATATCGACATCCGCATCGAGCCGCCGGCCAATCCGCCGGTGATGACCGGCCGCAACCACGACAAGCCTTCGCACGTCGAGGGCCGCAAGGCCTTCTACGACCGCCTGGCCCAAACCATCGTGATCAACGGGATCACCGCCGTCGAACGGGACAAGGCCTTCGATGACATCCGTCAATATCGCAGCGGCGGCATCCGGCTGGCCTATGCCAGCAAGAATGGGTCAGTCGAAGGCTTGAAGGACGGCATCCTGCTCGAAGTCGGATTTGACGACGTGACGCCCAATGAACCCCGGGACATCAGTTCCTGGGCCTATGACTACGCCGCCAGCCGGGTCGAGATTCTCGACAACCGCGCCCGCGCCGTCGCCTGCTACCATCCCGGCCACACCCTCGTCGAAAAACTGCAGGCCATCTCGACCAAGTTCCGCCAGCAGCAGGAGACCGGTGTCTTCCCGCCCAACTTCATGCGCCACTATTACGACGTCTACTCGCTGCTCCGAGCCAAGGCAGTCCAGGACTTCATCGGCACGCCTGCCTACCTCGCCCACAAGGCCAAGCGCTTCCCGAAAGCCGACAATCCCGTCATCGCCCAGAACGAAGCCTTCGTCCTGGGCGACCAAGACACCCGGGCCAAGCTGCAAAAGGCCTACATCGCCTCAAACGCCCTCTACTACAGGTGCCAACCCGCCTTTGAGGACATCCTGATCGAGATCGCCAAGTGGGCGCCCAAGCTCTAGGTCACGGGAGCCTCACCTGCCCCAGGGCGTGAAAATCTCGCAGCTAGGTCAGCGATGCGGAGCCCCAGCCTGTCGCCAAACTTCTTCTTGAGATCAGGCGGCCTCCACTCGACCGTCCAAGGACAATCCCGCTAGCAGATGGCCAGCGAAAATCCCTCTGCCAGAAGCCTCTGGATCGTGTTGTCGCAAACCTGGCCCAAGTGAAATCGCTTGAGCAGGTGCGGCGGTGGGCGCGTGAGGGTCTAAGGCGGACGATCGCCGGGGGAGAACCACCAGAAAAGCGCGGTCGCGAAGCGATCGCCTCGCTCCAGTTTTTCTACGGCGGCCGGTCCAGCAGATATAGAGCGGGTCAATAGGTCCAGCCCCGCCACGATCAAAAATTGCCCCGTCCAGCTTTCCGCCAGGCTCGGCGGTTCCTGGGATTCGCTGCCAGATCCGCTTGGCTCTCGCCGGAGAGCCACTTGCCGAGTTTCAGCTGCTGCAAGCGACTGAAGTGGAAAAATCGTAGGAACCGCTTGTGTGTTTTAAGTGTCGGGCTTGCCCGACGCCGTTTGGGGGATGCCGGGTTGGAGGACGCGGAGCGTCCGGGGCGAAGCTGCGTAGCAGCGTAGCGAGCCGGCGGGGGCGCAGCCCCCAAGAGGCGGTGTCTTGGGCGCGTTTTCGCGCCAAGTCTGCGTTAGAGAAGATTCTGTTAGATAAAGAAAGTTAGGCAGTTAAGGTTCAAAAATATGCGCTAAGTTACTGTTTTAACGCGGTTTAATGAGGTTGCCGGTTCCTGATACCACGTGCCATAGTTCCTGTTACCACGTAAGCGGGTTCCTTAAACCACGTGCCAATAAGTTCCTGAAACCACGAAGAAAATGGTTCCTGATACCACGATGTGGACAGGTTCCTGAAACCACGTGCCGCTTACCTGCCTTTTTGGGGCTTCCCGGTTCCTAAAACCACGATGGGTGAGGGCCACGCGGCGGTTCCTGAAACCACGACATAGCTTTTCTCGGTTCCTGAAACCAAGTGCAGGGCTACCCCGGTTCCTAAAACCACGACACCCCCAGGAACCCAGTTCCTAAAACCACGATAGCCACCCAGCGGCCATTAGCGCCTCCTCTGCACCTCAAATCGACCCAGGACTCGCCGAATCGAACCGAATCGGCGCTTCATTCCAAGGTCGCCTATGTCTTCCGGTTCCTAAAACCACGAGACCCTATGATCGAGGCCGCGCGCGGTTCCTAATACCACGTGCCTAGGTCGGCATGACGCAACGGCGGTCGCTGCAGGCCTTGGCGAACTCACCAGGCTGGTGCCCATCTTCGGCCCAACGGGCCCAGGCGCCATCGAAGGCCTTGGGATCGCGCTCAGCGTCAAGCCAGGCAGCCCGCGCGTCTTCGCGCCCGCGTTGGGCCGCGTCAGCCCCACGCCGCTCTCTGGCCGCCTCGACCACGAACGCCCGGTCAACGAAATGCACAGCCGGACTACCGTCGGCAGTTGTCGTCTCGCGCATCGCGTAGCGAGGAAGCTCATCTGACCTGCACATCTCGCGGATCCGGAACGTGAACTTCTTCAGCGGCGACTCCGACCCCGTCTTTTCGAAAAGGGTCGTCATCTTGCAGACCCAGCCGGCCTTCTGATTGCCGGCATGCTTTCTTGCGACGCGGTAGATCGCGCGCTCGATGCCGCCGGTCAGCAAGAAGTACTCCCGATCCAGCGTCAGAATGTTGCCGCTCATAATGCCGTCCAGGAGCCAGTCAGGGATCCTGAGGGTCAGTGTCTTCAGCTGCTCGGGATTATCTTCCGACTCCCCCTCGCCCTCGATGTCGCCCAGATAGTGGAACGCCGTATAGCGACGCTTGCCGGCCCTGATGTTGGTCTCCACTTCCGTGGTCCGCAGGCGCCGGATGGCGCGCAGCAGCTCGATATAGTCCTGACCGCTCGTCCCGCGTGCGATGCCCTTCAGCAGCTCATAGGGCGTCGTGTGGATGATCGGCCGGATGTCGTTTTCACGGTTGTCGCGCTGCTGCACGATCCGCGAGATGCACCAGATCAGGATGTCCGCATCCCAGATCGTCGCCATGCCATGCGTCGGGTTGGCGGACACCTTGATGTAGAGCTTGCCGTCCGGAGTGGTGTACTGGATCGGCTTGTTGCGCTTGCGCTTGGAGATCGAGAAGAACGGCCGCTCCATCATCTCCGCGCTGTCCTTGGGCGCGTAGTCGATCAGGTCGTTGATGAAGAAGTCCCGCACCGGGTGCGGGTCGTTGCGCGTGCTCATCGCTCACCCATCGGAGGCTTGCCCGCGGCGACGAAGAGAAGGTCCAGGCCTTCGCCAATCAGCGCCTGGACGGTGACGCCTCGCTCGACGGCGAGCATCTTCACGCGGCGCTGCATCTCGGCGGAGAAGTAGCCGGCCACCATGCTCTTACCAAGGCGCGCCTTGGGCACGAAGCCTGAGAGCGAGCCCTCCTGTAGGGCGTCCGAAGCGGTTGGCCGCGCCATGTCACCTCCCAAGAATCGATCAGCTCGCCGTGTCCACATGTGGAGTTTGGCGCGCCGAAGGAACGATGTCCACGGCAAACGGCAATATCGCCGACTTCGAAAAAAAGCCAATGGCTCTGCTTGCCTTCATCCGCAAACGCTACGCAAAGTGGAGTGGCCAGCTCTCGCGGCTCCATCTCCGATGGCGCTACCAAGGGATTGTCGTGGCTTTTGATGTCGCATTTTATAATAAATGCGACATTTCAGAGAGTGCCGTATGTCGCGTCGTGTGCCAGAGCTGAAAACTGCAATCTTGACGCTCCCGTCAAGATTGTGCGCCGATCTAGGCTGTTGGGCTACCGCGACCGCCCTCGTAGAGGCTCCCCATGCCTGACCTGGCCGCGCTGTTTGACCTCGCCCAGCGCTGCGCGCCGACCGTGGCTTCGGCGACGATGGTCAGCATCGTACAGGTCGAAAGCCGAGGAGACCCGTTGGCCATCAACGTCAACCGCGCGCCCGATCCCGCGCCGGCCAAGACTCGCGACCAGGCGATCGCCACGGCCGAGCGTCTGATCTCCCAAGGTCAGAATCTCGACCTCGGCTTGGCGCAGATCAACAGCCGGAACCTGACGGCGCTGGGCCTCTCTGTACGTGACGCCTTCAGCCCCTGCCTCAATCTGGCGGCGGCCGCCAAATTGCTCCAGTCGAACTATCTGGCCGCCTCCCGTCTGGCTCCGCAGCAACAAGCCTTGCGAATGGCGTTCTCGGCCTACAACACCGGCAACCATCGGCGCGGCTTTGCAAACGGCTACGTCGCCAAGGTCGAGGCCGAGGCCGCCAAGCTGTCTCCAGGTTCTTACGGCGCTCTCGGCCAAGCCACATCGCCTCTACCGGCGGCTGTCCAGGAAGCGATCGAGGTCGCCGCCGAAAACCTTCAACCCGAGGCGCAAGCGCCCGCCAAGCCATCCCTGGATGTCTTCGCGCGAACCGCCGGCCGCTCGATCATCGTCTTTGGCGGAGGCGGACAATGATCCTCCACGCCATCATCCGTAATGACCGCTGCCGTCCTCTCGACATATGTTGGGTTCCTCAGAAAGCTTGGGAACCCCGAATGTCCGATCGGACGATCCGCGAACGACTTCTCACGAGCCTACGCCCGAGCGGCGGAGCAATCGTGGGCGTTCGGATCGTCGAGGCGAGTGACGCCACATGGTCCATGTACGTCAAGCTTAGTTGGAAGGTCGGCGAACACTTGGTCGCCGTCTACCGCTCTGCTCAACCAAAGCGGTATAAGTCTTTATCCGCTGCGGTCGCCCATTGTCGCGCCGCCTATCAATACCGTGGCTCGATAATCCTCGAAACGGAGATACAGGAGCCCCTCCCCCATGATGAGCCCCCTAGCCATCACTAAGCCTGGCATTGCGCCGGCGACGCCTACGAACCAGCGTGCCGGCGCTGTCGCTTTGGCCGCGATTGTTTTGGCCTTTGGCCTTGTCGAGCCCGCCGCGGCTCAATCGGTCGGCGTCGAAACGCTTCTCCAGAACGTGGTCAACTTCTTCACCGGCAACACTACGCGGCTGCTTGCGATCCTGGCGGTGATCATCATGGGCATCCTGGCGATGTTCGGCATCTTCGACTTCCGCAGGATGGCAATCGTCGTCGTTGGAATGGTCGTCGTATTTGGGGCCGCCCAGATCGTCAGCATGGTCACGGGGAGCGGGGCCTAGGCCCCGCTTGCCCGGCGCGCCGCCTTTGGGGGGCAGGCGCGCACCGAGCGGTCACGCTCATGCAGGACGAACACATCACAGAAGACACGCTGTTCCTGGCCTGCACGCGGCCGGCGATGGTGCTGGGCGTACCGGTCGAAGCCATGGCGCTCAATGTTATGCTGAGCGGCACGATCTTCTTGGCCGCCAACAATCTGGCTTACCTGTCGGTGGGCGTCGCGCTGCACTTTCTGTTCCGCGCCGTGGTCAAGCACGACCACAACGCCTTTCGTGTCCTTCTCATGTGGCTCGAAACCAAGGGCCGGGCCCGAAATCGCGCCTGGTGGGGCGGCAGTTCGCACTCGCCCCTTCCTGTCGTGCGCCACTACTCCGGCAAGGATTTCCCCAATGGCTAGCGGCGTTGCAAAGCAAGCAGGTCCCGCGTCGATCGCTGGCCCGATGGTCTTGAGGCGCGAGCCTCAGCCCGGCGCCAATCTACCCTATGCGCGCCACGTCTCCGACCATGTGGTCGCGCTCGACAACCGCGCGCTGATGGTCTGCTTCAAGCTCGACGGAGCCTCGTTCGAAACCGCCGACGTGCGCGATTTGAACGACTGGCACGCCAAGTTGAACAACGCCTGGCGCAACATCGCCGACGAGCGGCTGGCCATCTGGCACCACGTCGTGCGGCATGAAGATCGAGGCTATCCCGAGGGCCAGTTCGCCTCCGACTTCGCCCGGGATCTCGACGCCGCCTATCGCGCACGCGTGGGTGCAACCCGGCTCTTCACCAATGACCTCTACATCACCCTGACCCTTCATCCGGGGCGAGATGTCGGCGACAGACTGGGCGCCTTCCTCCACCGGCTGAGCGCGGGAAGCAAAGCTGGGCTCGAGGTCGATGAAGACGCGATCCGTCTGCTGGAGGACAAGGCTCGCGATCTCCTTCAGTACCTTGGCCGATACGGTGTCCGGCTCCTGGGCCTCTACGACCATAACGGTCTGGCCTTCTCTGAGCCGATGGAACTGTTGCACCTGGTGCTCACCGGCCGACGCCAACGCATCCCGCTGGTGCGCGGACACCTCGGCGCGGCAATCTACACCGCGCGGGTGATCTTCGGGCGCGAGGCGCTCGAAATCAGAGAACCGGGCGACGAAAAATACGCAGGGATCTTCGGCGTCAAAGAGTACCCCGCGACCACCCGGCCTGGCCTGTGGGACGGGCTGCTTCGCTCGCCCTATCCTTTCGTCGCCACCCAGTCGTTCGCGTTCCTATCCAAGGCGTCTGCACGCGCCGTCATGGAGCGAAAGCAGAACCTTTTGATCCGCTCCAACGACCGGGCCGCCTCTCAGGTGCAAGGTCTCGATGACGCGATCGACGACTTGGTGAGCAATCGCTTCGTCATGGGCGAGCACCAGTTCTCGCTCCTCGTCTATGGCGAGACGACCAAGGCTCTGGCCGACAACATGTCGGCCGCACGCGCGACACTGGCGGATTCAGGCTTGGTGGTCGCCCGCGAGGACCTTGCGCTTGAAGCGGCGTTTTGGTCGCAATTCCCAGGCAATTTCGCCAAACGTTGCCGGCCGGCTGCGATCAACTCGCGCAACTTCGCCGCCCTGGCCCCCTTCCACACCTACCCATCGGGCCAGGCTGCGGGAAACCATTGGGGCCCTGCCGTCGCGCTTCTCAGGACGTCGGCCAAGTCGCCGTTTTACTTCAATTTCCACGTCGGCGACTTGGGCCACACCTTCATCTGCGGCCCATCGGGCTCGGGCAAGACGGTCGTTCAAAACTTCATGCTCGCCCAGCTGGAGAAGTTCGACGTGCAGCGGGTCTTCATCGACAAAGACCGGGGCGCTGAGATCTTCGTGCGGGCTTCGGGCGGCACCTACTTGACGCTGAAAAACGGCGCGCCAACCGGCTTTGCCCCGTTTCGCGCCTTGGAGTTCACACCGCGAAACGTCGTTTTCCTCACCCAGCTCGTGCGTAAACTGGTGACGCCTGCTGATCGGGCTTTGACGGTCCAGGAAGAGCGCCTGATCAGCGACGGCGTCGCCTCGCTCGAACCCCTCGCCCCCAACCAGCGGTCCCTTACCGCATTGCGTCAGCTCCTTGGTCAGCGAGACGCCGAAGGCATCGGCGCCAGGCTTGAACGCTGGACGCGTGCGGGACCGCTTGGCTGGGTGCTCGACGGCGACGCCGACCAGGTCGGGCTCGACGCGAAATTGCTCGGCTTCGACATGACCGACTTCCTCGACAACGCCGAGGTCCGCACGCCGGTCATGATGTATCTGATCCATCGACTAGAAAGCCTAGTCGATGGGCGACGCTTGGTCGTCGATATCGACGAGTTCTGGAAGGCTCTGGGCGACGAGGCTTTCAGAAACCTCGCCCAGGACGGCCTGAAAACCTACCGCAAGAAGAACGCCTTCATGGTGTTCGGCACGCAAAGTCCGGCCGACGTGCTCCGCTCTGAGATCGCCCACACCATCCTCGAGCAATGTCCGACGAAGATCTTCCTGCCCAATCCCTACGGCCAGGCGCGGGACTACGTGGACGGCTTTGGCCTCACCAACGAGGAGTTCCGGCTGATCCGCGAGGAGCTCTCGCCCGAGTCCCGCCGGTTCCTCGTCAAGCAAGGCCACAACTCGGTTGTCGTCGAGCTAAACCTCGACGGTCTGGACGACGCCCTTTCGATCCTCTCTGGCCGAACCGAGACCGTCGAGCTGCTCGACAGGATCCGCGCGACGCACGGTGACGATCCAGCCGACTGGAGCCCAGCCTTTCAACAAGAACGACGGAGATCCCGATGAGAACGCGCTTTCTTCTACCCTTCGTCTTGGCTGCCGCGACGATCGCAGCGCCGGCCAGCGCTCAGATGGTCGTGACCGACCCCGGCGCTTACACGCGGATGCTTTCGCAGTTGAATCAGGCTCGCGCCCAACTCGCCGAGTTGCAGACACAAGTCCGCCAGGGCGCGGAGATGGTCGATCAGGGCAAGCGCCTCTACGCCGGAATGACCGGGCTGACTAACGTCAACAGCTTGGGCGGCGTGCTGAACAACCCGGCGCTTCGCCGCTATCTGCCCGCTGAGGTTCAGGACACTGGAAAGCTCCTGAACGGAACGCTCACCGACATGGGCTCGATCGGATCGCGGGCGACCTCGATCCGCGACGCCAATCGACTGTTCACGCCGGCCACTGAGGGGTTGTCGCTCGCCCAACGCTATTACCAGGACGCCCTCGTCAAATCGGGCGATCGGGCGGCTCGCGACGTGGCCCTGGGTGAGAGCGCCTACAAGGCCGCTGGCCAACGCCAGGCGGGCCTGGATCAACTGCGCTTGGCGCTGAACACCGCGTCCACGCCGAAGGAGGTGATGGACCTGCAGGCCCGCATCGCTGCCGAACAGGCGATGATCAACAACGACCAGATGCAACTCCAAGGCCTAGCAATGATGCAGGACGCCGAGAAGCGCATGGCGGATCAGCGCGAGCGGGAAGCAAGAGCCGCGCAGTATCAGCAGACAATGGCCGACTACAAAGGAGGCTTCTGATGCGGAAGCTTGCCATCCTGACCGCAACGGTCGCCTCCACCGTTTTGGCAGGCTGTCAGCCTGCGCCGCGGTCCGTGTCGTACTTCGACGCAAACCCCTCCGAGCGGTCGACCGTGCTGTCGAATTGCCAGACCGGAAGCCATCGAGGAACTGAATGCAAGAACGCTCAAGCCTCCACGGAAAAGGCTAGCAAGCTCAAGACCATGAACGACTACCGGCGCGGCTTCTAGGGCGAGGACGCAGACATGCCGGCACAGATATTCGGACCGTCCTACGACTACGTCGATACCCGGCTTGAGGCTGTGTTGCACGACGGTCTGAGCAACGTAATCGCCCACGTTGCCGGCCCGCTTCGCATCGCCCTCGTCCTCTATGTGGTGCTTTATGGCTGGGCCATCATCCGAGGTTCGATCACCGAACCGATTATGGACGGCGTGATCAGGCTCGTGAAGCTCTGCTTCATCTACACCATTGCAACGACAGTGACTTACAACGCCTTCGTCACAACCCCGCTCTTTATAGACCTGCCCAATTGGTTGGCCGAGGCGATCAGCGGCAGTCCTACCCCCGGGATTGGTGGTGCGTTCGACGGCTTCTTCAATCGCGGGGGATACCTCGCGACCAAGATTTTCTCGACAGCTTCGATGACCGATCCAGGCCCGTATGTAACCGGCGGCGCAGTGTGGATCGTCACCGCCCTCACCGCCGCGCTAGGCTTTGGTATCGTCATGCTTGCCAAGCTTGCTTTGGCGATCTTGGTCGCGCTTGGCCCGATTTTCATCGCCCTTCTTGTGTTCGAACAATCCCGTCAGTTCTTCTACGGCTGGTTAAAGCAGGGCGTGAACTACCTCGTCCTGTTCGCTCTGATCATCACCGTGTTTCAGCTCATCCTCGGCTTGGTCGAAGGCCAGTGGGCGAACATCGACGGCCAGGCGGATCCCACTGCCGGCGGCCTCTTGTTCATCGCGCTGTCTGCGTTGGGCATGATCTTCTTTCTGCAGACCCCAAATATTGCAGCCGGCATCGCCGGCGGCGCAGCCGCAGGCATCGGTGATTTCGCCAACGCCGCGCGCGCCATGACCTCTGGCCAGCCCGCTAAATCCGTTCCCACCGGCAACGGCGGGAACGGACGCGGCGGCGGCTCGGTCGCTCCATCCTCATCCGGCTCGTCCCGCAACGGCCATCCGCGCCGGTAGCCCCGCGTCATCTGGAGATCCGCGAATGCTTCGTCCAATCATCCTGACGGCGTGCCTGATCGCTCTCAGCTCCCACTCGGCCGCTTTGGCAGGCAAGCCCAAGTCCTGCAGCGGACATAACCGCCGGCCGGCCAATCCCAACGGATCGGTCCTGCCGGGAACGACGGTCGCCGCGGTCACGGCTCCAATCGCCGCGCCGCCGACACCCGGGCCAGATGGTCGCCCGGCCCGTGTCCCGGCGCCAGGCACCGTCGTTCCGTCGATTTCCGGGACCTCGGTCCCGGCTCCCGCCAGGAAGGACAAGGCCAAGAAGATCTCGGCCCTCGCGCCCGGCCAGTACCCCAGCTGCCTGGAGGCCCTGGGATGACGGGCGTGGCCGCACATGACCTCAAAGCCTATTTCGACGAAGCGCGTCGCTGGGATCAGGACCGGCTGAAGTCGGCGGAACGGTCCAAGCGCGTGGCCTGGACGGTGGCCATCCTGGCGACCACCGTGGCGATCGCCTCCTCGATAGCTGTAGCGGCGCTCGCGCCCTTGAAGTCCGTCGAGCCCTACGTCGTTCGCGTGAACCAGACAACCGGCTCGGTGGACGTCATGACCGGCCTGACGGGCGAACGGGGCGTCACCTATAACGAAGCGATCAGCAAATCCTTCCTCGCCCAGTACGTCCGGGCTCGTGAGGGCTACCTCCCCCCGGCCGCGCAAGAAAACTTCCAGTTCGTCACGATCCTCTCGACCCCGGAAGAACAACAGCGCTGGGCCGACCTCTATCGATCGACCAACCTCCAGAGCCCGCAGGTCGTCGTTGGCGCTGATGGCTCGGCCACGGTCTTGATCCGCAACATCACCTTCATCAACGACAAGGTCGCCAACGTCAGGTTCTCCAAGACGGTCCGTCTCGGCCAAGAGGTCAAGACCACCGACTGGATCGCCACCCTGACCTTTGCCTACACCAAGGCGCCGATGCTTGAGTCAGACCGTATCCGCAATCCGCTCGGGTTCCAGGTCGACAGCTATCGCGCCGACCCGGAGATTTCCCAATGAGGTCGTGTCTGCTCGCCGCCTGCGCCGGCGTCGCCTTCTTGTCCTTCGCTGGGGCCGCTGCGGCGGTCGAGGTCCCCAAGGCGGGACAGTCAGATCCTCGGGTCAAATGGGTCAACTACGACCCCTGGCAGGTCTATCGCGTCATCGGCACCTTCCGAACCGCCACCCAGATCGTCTTCGACTCGCGCGAGGAAATCCAGCACGTAGCCTTGGGCGATACGGTGTCGTGGGAGGTCGCGGCAGAGACCAACATCCTCTTCGTCAAACCGCGCGAAAAGGGCATGCCGACCAATTTGATCGTCACGACCCGTCGCGGCTCGGAACTTCGCAACTACACCTTCGAACTGGGGATCCGTTCGGGCCCGATCACCGCCACCTCGCCCGACACCTATTTTCAAGTCAGGTTCAAATATCCCGACGACGAGCGCGCGGCCCTGGTCAGGACCATCGTTGGCCAAGCCGCCGCCATCGAGGGCGCTCGCGCTGGCCTGATGCTGGACCACGCTGTCGTCGAGGGCCCCCGAAACCTCAACTACACGGTCCAAGGCTCCTCACGGATTCAGCCGTCTGAAGTCTCCGACAACGGCCAGTTCACTGTGCTGCGTTTCCCGGCCAACCAGGAGCTTCCCAGCTTCTTCATGACCTTGCCGGACGGATCCGAGAGCCAGGTGCCGTTCGATGTCCGCGACGAGTTCGTGGTTTTGCACACCGTCGCCACCAAGCTGGTCCTGCGCCGGGGCCGCGAGGTGCTCTGCATCTTTAACGAGGCCGTCACGCCCTACGGCGTCACCCACGGCACGGGCACGGCCTCCTCCAACGTCGATCGCACCATTCGCACGGGTCAATGACGATGACTGATCACCACGACACCAGCACCGGTTCCACCGCGGCTGATGCGCAAGCCGCATCGCCCGCCGACCCGTTCGCAGGGCGACGGGCGGCCGCGGAACACAGCGCCGCACCTCGCTCGACCGATCAAGGCGGCGGCGTCCCGGGCGAACGGGGGATCTCGCCCGTCGCCGGCCGCATGAACACTCCACAAGCCAAGATCGCCGGGATCGCTGGCATGGTCGGCGTGGCGGCCTTGTTGATCGGGGTCACCTGGGATCGAGGCGACGCCAAGCCGACAAAGCCCAAGGACCCGGCCCGGCAAACGGTTCGCTATGATCAGGTCGCCCCGACCGATCCCGCTCCGCTCCCCCCCGCACCGACACTCACCGCCGGCTCTATCGATCCGGCGACTGGCCAACCCCTCGCGCCTGGACAGGTCGTGCCCGCGCCCGTCGCCGGAGCAGGCGGCTCCGCCTCCAGCGCATCGGCCCCTCGCGAAAGCTTGTCGGACCTCACCCGCCGCGCCCCGCTGGTCGCCTTCAGCCATAGCGGTTCGCCGCCGGCCGGTGGCGGCGCTGGTGGGGCTGAAGCCATCCTCGCCAGCGCGCAGGGCGCGCCCGCCCGGCAGGCGACCGAACTTGAAAACCTGCGACGTGGCTCGGCGATTGCCACGGCGCGCGCCACAGTGCTGGGCGATCGCAACTACTTGATCCTGGCTGGCACGCAGATCCCCTGTGTCCTGCAAACGGCGATGGACTCCTCGTTGCCAGGCTACACCACCTGCATCGTCCCGCGCGATGTGCTCTCCGACAACGGCCGAGTGGTCCTGTTGGAAAAGGGCACCAAGGTCTTGGGCGAGTATCGCGGCGGGATGCAGCGCGGACAGCGCCGGCTCTTCATCCTATGGACCCGGGCCGTCACGCCACGCGGGATCGCCATCGATCTGGCTTCGCCGGGCGCGGACGCCCTGGGACGCAGCGGCTTTGGTGGCGACGTTGATAATCGCTTCTTTGAGCGTTTTGGCGCGGCGTTGTTACTGTCTCTGGTCGACGACGGCGTCTATGCCGCCACGGCCGGCAGCGGCCGCAACTATCAAGGCACCGCCCGTGTGCCCTCAGAGGTCGCCAACACAGCGCTGGAGGGCTCAATCAACATCCCACCCATCCTGCGCAAGAACCAGGGCGAGGACGTCGGGATCATGGTCGCTCAGGACTTCGACTTCTCTGACGTCTACGGCGTGAAGGCGCGATGATCGCCGACAGCTCGGTCCTGCTGCACTACATGCAGCCGCTGCAGCGTCTTCTCGAACCCGCCGACGTCACCGAGCTGGTGATAAATCGGCCGGGAGAAGTGGGCGTCGAGGGCGCCAAGGGGTGGTCGTGGTTCGAGGTTCCCGAGCTGACCTCGACCTGGTTGGCCACCCTGTCCAACGCGGCGGCTGCCTTTTCACGTCAGGACGTCAACGCCGAGACCCCGATCTGCTCGACGGTCCTGCCGCAAGGCGAGCGCTGCCAAATCGTGCTGCCGCCGGCCGTCCCCGAGGGCACGGTGTCGATCACCATCCGCAAGCCCTCCACGGTGACCTTCGGCATGGACGACTTCACCGCGTCGGGCCTCTTCGAGGAGACCACGTTGACCTCGGACGCCCTGGGCGATGACGAACAAGAGCTGCTTCGCCTGCGCGACAAACGCCTTTGGCCGGCCTTCTTTGACCTAGCGGTCCGATCCCGCAAAAACATCCTGATCAGCGGCGCCACGGGCTCGGGCAAAACGACCTTCAGCAAAGGCCTGGTTCGGCTGATCCCCGACCACGAGCGGCTTTTGACGATCGAGGATACCCGCGAGCTGACGGTTCCCCATCGCAACGTCGTCCACCTGACCTACTCCAAGGACCAACAGGGCCTGGCCAAGATCGGGCCCAAGCACTTGTTGGAAAGCGCGCTGCGCATGCGGCCCGACCGGATCCTGCTTCAAGAGCTGCGCGACGGCACGGCCTTCTTCTACCTGCGCAACGTCAACTCAGGCCATCCCGGCTCGATCACCACCGTCCACGCCGACTCCGCTGCCTTGGCCTTCGAACAGCTGACCCTGCTGGTCAAGGAATCCGAAGGTGGCCGCGATCTTTCCCGCGATGACATCCGTGGCCTTCTCCACCTGCTGGTCGATGTCGTCGTCCAGATGCGCAAGGTGGACGGCCGTTTCCGAATGACGGAGCTCTATTATGACCCGGTTCGCAAGCGCCACGCCGGCCGGTAAGGCCGCCATCCTAGTCGCCTCGGCGCTCCTGCTGCTGGTGCTGTGGGCTGTGCTCACCACGCTGGGGACCCTGATCGGACTTGGACGCCTTGGCGCGAACGTCGATTTCGCGGCCGTGCCTGGCTGGCTCTGGGTCTATCGCGGCCATCCCCAGGTCCAGCTCTGGTTCAAGGTCTCAGCCTTGGGATCTGGATTGCTCATCTTGATCATCGCGGCGATGGCGGGCTCGCGCATCCGCCGGCCGCTGCATGGCTCGGCGCGCTGGGCCAATGAGGGCGAAATCCGGCGCGAGGGCCTGCGCGCCAAGCAAGGGATCATCCTTGGGCGCAAGGGCGCTGGATACCTGGTCTTCGGCGGAAATGAGCACGTGATGCTCTATGCGCCGACCCGCACCGGCAAGGGTGTCGGCGTGGTGATTCCAAACCTTCTGAACTGGACCGACAGCGTCGTCGTGCTGGATATCAAGAAGGAGAATTGGGACGCGACGGCCGGCTTTCGCGCCAAGCATGGTCAGCAGGTCCTGATGTTCGATCCGCTCGATCCGGAGGGCCGCACGGCCCGTTATAACCCTCTGGCCTACATCGACCGCGCGAGCGCGATCGACACCTTGGACGAGCTGCAAAAGCTCGCCACCATGCTCTTTCCCACGCCGGATAAAGGCGATCCCTTCTGGTCGGAGGCCGCGCGGACAGGCTTTGTCGGGGTCGGGGCCTATGTCGCCGAGAGCCCGCAACTGCCGTTCACGATTGGTGAGATCTACCGGCAGCTCACCAACGGCAATCCCAAGGTCAAGTTCCCCGCCCTGATCGAGGCCCGCGCCGGCGGCATGGAGGCTCTGTCGCCCGGGGCGGTTAACGCGCTCAACGACTTTTGCTCCGCGTCCGACAACACGTTCGCATCCATCAAGCAGACGATCACCTCGCGCATGAACCTGTGGCTCAATCCGCGGGTCGATGCAGCGACCAGCGCCAGCGACTTTGACCTTCGTGATCTGCGATCCAAGCCGATCTCGATCTATCTAGGTGTCACGCCCGACAATATGGCCCGGGTCGCTCCCCTCTATAATCTCTTCTTCCAGCAACTGGTGGACCTCAACACGCGCGAGTTGCCGGGCGGCGGACGCCACCCCATCCAGGTCCTGGTCCTTCTCGACGAGTTCGCCCGGATCGGGCACGCCTCGGTGATCGCCAAGGGGTTCTCATACGTCGCCGGCTACGGCCTTCGCCTGTTGCCCGTCCTCCAAAGTCCTTCTCAGCTGCGCGCCGAATACGGTCCCGACGTCGCCGACGAGATCATGACCAACTGCGGTGTCGAGGTCGTCTTCACGCCCAAGGAACTGAAGGTCGCCCAGGATCTCTCCGAGCGCCTCGGCTACTACACGTTCGAGGGACGCTCCAACTCGCGCCCGACCTATCTGGGCGGGGGCAAGCGCACGACGACAGAGAGCGATCAGCGCCGGGCGCTGATGCTTCCCCAGGAGCTGATCCAGATGAGCAAGGACACGCTCATCATCATGCGCGGTGGCATCGCGCCCATTCGGGCCTCCAAGATCTATTTCTTCAAGAACGCCGACTTCACCAAGCGCCTGTTGCCGCCTCCGCCGATCACGCCCTTGGCGTCGGCTGGGCCTGCCGGACAGCCACCCGCAAATGCGGACGATCGCCTGGACGCCATCACCGCCGACCTGGCGGCCCTCAGCCAAACCGTCAATGAGATCCACGCGCGCGTGGTCGAGCGTCCCCTGACCGTGAGCGAAGCCGCCGGCGACACCGATCTGGACCTGGGCGCGATCTCGCTGGAGCTGGACGCCATCGACATGGACGACCTTCCGGCCGGCGCCACCGAGGCGGAATCCGAAGACTGGATCAACCGCTACATCAACGCGGGGCTCTTGGAAGAAGCGGTCGAACGCTAACGCGCAAAGGAGGCCGCCATGGCCGATAACATCGACACCCCTGCCGACGCTCTCGTGACCGCGATCACGCCGCCGCCAAGCCCTGCGCCCGCCGAGAGGGCGAGCCCGGCGGGACCCGAGATGGAAAACACCATCTCACCGGCCGCTGCGTTGGACTTATCGTTGCCTGTCGAGCGGGCCAGCGACTACGCCACCGAGCCAGAGGATATCGCCTATGAGCGCTCGATCGACGAGGCCGAGCGCATTGGCATCGCTTTGGCCGAGGCCCGGCTGCGGCGTGAAGACGAGACAGAGCGCCCCCTGACCGCCGAGCCCGTGCTTCAAAACAGCAAGGCCCAAGCCCCAGAGCCTGACAAGGCCGCCCCATCCCCTCCCCCGTCCGAAGCCACCGCCAAACCGGCGCCGGCTAACGATGACGGACCTCACCGTTTCTCGGTCGAGCGCGGCGACGTCCCCGACGCTGTCGGGCGCCGCTATCTGACCGAAGAGCCACAGTTCGCGCCCGAGGTCCGGTTCTTCACCGACGCCACGGGCAAGGAGGCCGCGTTCCGCGACACAGGCGACAAGCTCCTGGCGCGCCAGACGAACGCGGAGGTGATCAAGGACTTGGTCGCCATCGCTGAGCATCGCGGCTGGACCGCCATCGACGTTCGCGGCGAAGACGCCTTCCGGCGGGAGGTGTGGATGCAGGCTCGCAGCGAAGGCTTGGAGGTGCGTGGCTACAAGCCAACTGAGCGGGATCTCCAGGAGCTAGATGGCCGCCTGTCGGCCCGGGACACCAATTCAGTGGCCCCGGCGCGCGACAGAGCGCCCCAAGATCCTGATGCAGCCGGCCCGACCGGCGGCAGCGGCGCGCCGTCCCCCCCGCCAATGCCCGTCCAGGAACGGCTGGATTACGATAAGGGCGTCACGGGTAAGTTGCTTGAGAGTGGCCAGGCGCCATACCGTCATCGCTCTGGTCAAGAACTGACGCCGTTCGTTCGGGTGGAACTGGCGAGCGGACGGCAGGTGGAAGTTTGGGGCGTCGGTTTGCCGACGGCCTTGGAGAAGTCCGGCGCCGCGACCGGCGAGGAGATCACACTGCGGCGAGACGGCGTCGAGCGGGTCATTCGGACCTTGGAGGTTCGCGACAAGGTCTCAGGCGAGCTTTCACTTCAGCAGCGAGAAGTGCCCCGCAACAAGTGGTCCATCGACGCTCATCGGTTTCGCGCCGCTAGCCCCGGCCAAGCGGCCAAGGACCCTGAACTCAACGCGGCCCAAAGCCGGCTCGCGGTCGTGACGGCGATCGTCAAGGACCGTCATGCCGACCCAACCGTGCAGGACCGATTGATCGCCGGCGCAAAGGAAAAGATTGCTGACCATATCGAGCGCGGCGCGCGCTTTGAAACCGCCAAAGTGCGAGAGCCGCGCGGGCGTTCGGCGGACCAGCCCGATACGGACCGGATGCCGCCGCCGACCGCGCAGCCATCGCCTTCCAAATCTGGGCCCGAACGAACGAGGGGACGGTAGGTGTGGCGGGTTCAATCTTGAACGAGTTTGCACGTGCAAACTCCAATCCGCCGCATCCGATCGATGTCAGCGTTGGCCGCCAGCTGCGCCAGGCCCGTAAGGCGCGTGGCCTGAGCCAGGCCTCGCTCGGCGAGGCGATCGGCATCAGCTTCCAGCAAGTTCAAAAATATGAGCGCGGAGACAACCGGGTCTCCGCCTCCAAGCTTGCGGAGGCGGCGCTCTTTTTCCAAGTGCCGATCCAGTATTTCTTTTCGGAGATCGCCGAGTTGCTCGCGGGTCCGGCCGGCGCGCTTGACCCGGTAGTAGCGGCCTTGGCGGCGGACACGCGGGCCATGGCGTTGCTGTTGGCCTGGCGCCGGCTTCCTCCAGCTCGCCGCAAGCTGATCACCGATCTGATCAGCGCGACGATCCAGGACGAGGTCTAACGCCCTCGGCCGCCCGGCGTCGTCTGACGCTCAGGTTTGTACGTGCAAACCTAGCGACCTCGCGACCGATCCTTGCCTGGGTCCTGGCTCTTTTCAGTCGCGGCCTTGGCAGGCTCGACCTGTTTGCCGCCTTCAACCAGCGTCCTGGCCAGCGCGACACGCCGACTGACCGGAGCCGGCATGGCTTTGACGAACGCCTCCACCGAACGACCAAGCGCCTGGTCACGCGGATCGGCCGACGCCTCCAGCACCTTGGCCGCGGCCCTATAGGACGAACGCACCTGAGCCTGACGTTGGCGCATGCTGTCGTCCCAAGGCTGAGCCTTTCCTCCGCTGCGCGCTAGGCTCTCGGCTTCCCGCCGCGCCTCTCGCAGAACCCGGGGTTCGTTCTGGCCCGTCCGTTCGAAGCGCTCGCGCGCCTTGCGCACCGGTGTCCGCTCGGGCTTTTGCGTGATCCCGCGCGCGCGGCGCGGTGTTGCCTCCGCTTCGATCCCGCGACCGCGCAGTTCGCTGGCGAACCGCTCACGCCAATCGGCCAAATCCGCTTTCTTGGGATTGAGCCGCTCGCCGCCAACCCCTAGCGATCGAACGCTGAGATGAACGTGTGGCTGCTCGCCCTTGGCGTCCTGGTGGAAGGCGAAAACATAAGGATAGGTCTCGCCAAACTCGGCCCGGGCAAAGGCGCGGACCGCATCCTTCATGCGCTCGGGATCGGTCCCCACCGGCATCGACAGCACGATCGACACCGACATCGTGCTGTTGGCGCGTCGGCGGCTGTCGCTTTCACCAGACGCCGCCCAATCCAGCGCCAGCTCTTTGACGCCGTCTCGGCCATGGACGAACGCGCCGTCCGACTGCTCCAGATCAAGCTCCCCCTTCCGAGAGATGTAATCCAGGTGCGCGCCAAGGTGCTCGCCGTCCTTGGTCTTGCCGGTGATCTTGACCATCACCTCCGGCGCCTTCTGAACGACGCGGGCGAGCTTGGCCTTCGCGTCGGCCTCCCCTCCCCTACTCGTTGGCTCGCCCAAGACGCTGCCCTTGGCGATAATCTTTCGACCGCCTGCCGGCGCGCGCCAGACCTGGTCGAACCCTCGCATATCGCGAAAGTCGCTCATGCCTCGTCCTCCCAGTAGGCGAGGTTCCCCTTGAAGGCTTCGGAGAGGCCGCGGACATGCTCGCGGATCTCGCTGCGAAACGCCTCGATCGACGACATCTCAGCATCAAGCACTGAGCCTGGCATCACCGCCGTGTTCATGGCCCGCGCGATCTGGTTCACGTTGACGCCGATCCGCCGCAGTTCCTCCTGCACGGCGTAGAAGGCCAGCTCCTCACGACGGCTAAAGTGCGGCCGTCCAAACAGCCGCCGGCGCAAGAGCGCCAGGACCCACTCGGTACGACGAAGGCCGTCGGAGCCGGACACGTCGTTTAGAGCGACCAGGTCGTCGGGCTTCAGGCGAAGGGTCAGTTTGGTCGACTGGCCGCGTGGCGCGAGGCCAGGGCCGGAGGCGCTCTCACCGACCGCTTGGGCGACCAGGTCTCGAAGTTTCTTGGACCGGCCCGACGATGCCAGCGCATCGAACTTGGCGGCGAGGTCGTCCGGAAGCTGGAACGCGAACATGGCCATCAGCGGAGCGTAATTTATAAAAACGCCGGCGCAAAGCCTATCCTGCCCTCAACCCCATCGGACTTACGCTCCCAACAACGGTCCCACGATTCTCCGCATCTACGGCCAAGATTCGCCCCGTGTAATGCAGATCCACTTTCGCCTCAAAGTTGCCTCTGAGGCTCCCTATCAAGAAAGAGCTAAGGGGCTTTGCCCCTCGCGCGCGGGGCGTGAAGTCTCCGCTTCGCTGCGACCGGCCGGGGGTTTCCCCGACCTTCCCTCGCTGCGCTCAGTGCAGGTCGGGTGATCCCCCTCCCCCCGGCCGCGCCCCACTTGCTACCCCCGCCTCGCCGGCGGGCAGGGGTTCAGGCGGGCCTGCACCCTGCCGACAACGAAACCGCGCCTAACCGGCCAAGTGCGTACCGGAGACCATCCCTTGCAAATTCGAGATCTTGCCCGCCTCGCCCAACTCACCCCCCGCCAACTGCGCCGCTACGAACGCGAAGGCCTCATCCGCCCCGCCACGATCGCTCAAGGCCAACCCAGATACGCCGCCCAGACCGCCCCGCTCGTCCGGCGCATCAACGTCCTGGTCGACCTCGGCTTCACCACCGGAGAAATCCGCACCTTCCTCGACCGCATCGACGATCAGCCGTCCGAACACTGCGCGCCAGTCAGCGATCTGCAGGGCCGCCGCATCGCCAAGATCGACGCGGTGATCGCCAAGCTCAAGGCCACCCGCGCCGAACTGGTCGGACTGCTGGTGACCGACGAGGCGCTAGACGTCCAGGATCAGGCGACGGCCGTCCGGCGTCAGTAGGCCAAGCAAGGTGTCGTACTTCCAACTGGCCAGCGCGGCCAGGAACACCGAGGCGCCTTGGTAGGCGTACGCGTACCAAGGTAGCCCGCCCCGAAAGACCGCAAATCCGATGAAGGCCAGGGCGCCTAGCACCACATAGCCGCGCAGCACAAACTGCACGACGCCCCGGCAATAGAGCATCACGAAGAACGCCGCGTATCGCAGCCCCGTCACCATCGCGCGCAGAGCCGCGCGGCCTATGCCGGGAACATCCAACTAGACGCTCCGTGCCCTCACCAGCCGAATGTCGGCCACGGCGGTCGGCTCGGTGGCGCCGCCATCGAAAGCCACCAGCGCCGTCTCCGGATTGGGGCCGGGCTCCAAGAGCAGCCGCCCCGTGCGCCTGCCGACCTTCACGTCAAACCCGGCGAGCTTGCCCCTAGCACCGGACTTGGGCGCAACGCCGTCGGCCGGGGTCTCGGTTTGCACGTGCAAACTCCCCTCCCCTGCCCCGGCTTTCCCTGCTGCCTTGCCCTTAGCCGGCGCGGCGGTGGGGGTATCCTTCCCGCCTTTGGGCGCGGGCTTCAGCTCGGCCGCCAAGGCCACCGCCTCGCGCGTGGTGATCGTATCGCCGCGCTCGGCCACGAGCGCCAGGGTGCGGGCAGCGTCGCGCTTCCAGGCGATGGACAGCTCGTAGAGCGTCCGCGCGCCCAGCTTCGACGCCAGGGCCTTCAGCTCGGGCGGCAGGTCGCGAAGCGCTGCATAGATGGAGATCGCCTCCTTCGACCGACCAAGCTTTTCGCCGACCTGCTGCTGATTGAGCCCCAGCTCCATCAGACGGGCGACTGCCGTGGTCATCTCCTCGGTATTGAGCGGCTCGCGCTGGTCGTTCTCGATGACCTGGGCGGCCAGGATATCGACCTCGCTGGCGTTGCTGGTGGTGATCACCGCCGGGATGGTCGCAAGCCCGGCCAGCTGAGCGGCGCGGAAGCGGCGCGCACCAAACCGGATCATGTAACCGGTCTCGTCCTTGGGGCGCACGGTGATGGGCTGAAGCACCGTGTGCTCGCGCATAGAGGCGGCAAGGTCCGCCAGCTGCGCGTCGTCGAAACCGGTGCGCGGATTGTTGGGGTCCTCGTAGATTTCCGACAGCGGCAGTTCCTTAAGGCGCGAGCCGTCCGGCTCTCCGCTGTCCTCGACCAGGCCGCCCACGAGCGCCGCGAAATTGGTGGTCATGGCGATGATCCTCTACGCGGCGACAGCGGCCGACAGGCGGCCCTTGATGGTCCCGAGCACGCCGCGAATTTCCTTTGCGGCGTCTTGGGCGGCCTTCTTCTTGATCGTCCAGACCGGAGCCTTCAGGCTGACGGCCTCGGCGTAGCCCTGGCGCTGGGTGAGCACGCCGTCGAACATCAGCGAGGTGCCGCCCTGGGTCAGGAGGGTCTTGAGGTTCTCGCGTTGGCGCGGCGAGGTGCTGACGAACCGCGAGGGCAGCAGGCCCAGGAAATCGATGCGTCGGCCGCCGCGCGCTTGGTCCTCGACCAGCTTGATTTGCTTGCGAAGCTTGCCGATGCCCAACAGCGAATAGTCTTCCAGATCGATGGGCGAGATCACCAGATCGGTGACCAGGAGCGCCGCGAAATTGCGACCGCCCCAGGTGGGCGGCGTATCGATCACGCAGTAATCAAACTGGTCCTTCAGCGCGGCGAACCGCTTGGCCATCGCCGGGATGGCCTCGTTCAACAGCCCATCGACATTGTGAAGCTTGTCGTCAGCGCGCAGCACCGTCACGCCCGGCAGGCCTTGGAGCGTCAGGTCAGGACCGAAAAAGAGCGCGCTGCTTAAGCCCCCCTGGCGCTCGGCGGCCAGGGTGTGGCTGGCGTTGGCCTGGGGGTCTAGGTCAACGAACAGAATGCGGGTCGCCGCTTCCTCGGCCAGGAACCACGCCAGATGGATCGCCAGCATGGTCTTACCCACGCCGCCCTTCTGGTTGTTCACGACGATGGTTTTCATGCGCTTTTCTTCCTGCCCGAACGCTCGGGGCGCCGATCAGCCAGCTCGTTGTCGTTGACGGTGAAGCCTGCCGCCTTCAGGGCCCTAAGCACGATCACCCGCAGGGTCACGCCCTGTTCGGCGGCCTGCTTCTTTAGCTCGTCGCGAAGCGCCGTTGGGACCTTCATGTTCAACATGGACTCGCCAGCCTCGTCGCTCACTTCCATGCCTTGCTAAACCCCCAAGACCGCGCCGCCGAAGGCGGCCGAGTCGTTGTGATTCAGCATAGTCAAAAGATAAAGAGGTTTCAGCCGTCATCGCGGCGATCCTCCTGATTTTCTCGCCAGAGCAGCCAAGCGCCCTGGTCATCGGGCGGGCGGGAAACCCGCCCGACCAGGGCCAGGGCAATGAACACCAATAGGGCGACAAGCATTTGTCGATCCTCCAGCAAGGGCCGCCGCCTAAGCGGCCGCCTCCTGAGCGCTGGCGCCATCAGCATCGGCTAGGGCCGCGCCGGGTTGGTAGCTCTCCAACAGTTCGACAGCGCGCTGGGCATGGCCTGCGGCGGTGAAGATGAACCGCTTGTCGTCCTTCAGCACCTTGAGCCACGAGCCGATATAGGCCGCATGGTCTTCGATGTGGGAGGGGCGAAGTCCCAGGATCGCGCCGACGAACGCCGCGCCAAGTTCCGCGCAACATTCCTCCTTGGCGTACCCTTCATCGCCGAACGTCTTGCGGCCAAAGTCGCGGTCCAGCCGGTCGGGGTGCCGAGTCCAGTGGATCAGTTCATGGGCCAGGGTCGCGGCATGATGCTCGGCGTCGGAAAACAGCTCGAGCGGCGGCATGTGAATGTCGTCGGTACTGATCCGGTAGTACGCCCGATCACCGGTGTTGATGACCTTGGCCGGGATGCTGGCGAAGAAAGCATCGGCCGCCGCGATCCGTTCGGGCAGGGGGCCAGGTTCGGCCGCCTTGACGCTGTAGCGTTCCGGCAAGCCATCGATCTGCTCGCTGTTGAACACCGTATAGGCCTTCAGCCAACGGCGAACGCTCACACCGTCATCGCCGTCACTCTGGTCGGGGGCGTCCTGGTCGCCAAACACGCTTTGCCCAGCCTTGACGACCTTGCTCCCGCGCTCGCCCTTGCGGACCGATCCGCCCAGTTCCAGCGCCTGCTGAAAGGTCATCCAGTAGGGGGATACAAAACCGCGCTCTTGGCTGGCGCCCCACAGCATCACGACATTGATGCCGCGATAGGGCTCGCCGTTATACCGCAGGGGGCGAAGCGACCCGCCCGCTGAGCGCCAGGGCTGCTCCCACGGCTTGGTTCCGACCTCTAGCGCCTTGATGATCTGGTCGGTGACGTGTTGATGGATGTCGAAACGCTCGGTCGGCGCGGCCTTGGCGGCGGCGGTCTTGCGGTTCTTTGAGGTGGGGGCTTTGGTCATTTCCGGGCTCCGTCTCTAAGGCTCAAGAATACATCTTTATGTTTTCTTTTGCTAGAAGATAAAGATGTTTTCTTTCCTTTTGTCGGCTTGGGTTGGCTCGCTTCTTTCGCGATCCAACCGGCTAGGCCGGCGCCAATGAGCCGGGGGTAGCAAAGGGCGGCCGGGGCGGGGGAGGGGGATCGCCCGACATGCACGACCAACGGGAGGAAGGTTGGGGACACCTTCGCCCCGGGTCGAAGACTTTACCGCCCCGCGCGAGGGGCAAGGCCCCTTAGCCAGACGAATGCAAGGATTGCGGGCCGCAGGCCCGCGCCGCTTCGCGCGGGTTTGCACGTGCAAACCTGTGCCCGACATCCAGAAAGCAGAGAGCCGGTTTGCACGTACAAACCGGCTCCAGGAGAAGGGAGCCGGGGCGCCAAGCCCCGGCGTTGAAGACTATTCGGCCGCCATCGGGACCTCGTCTTCATCCCACGGCGCGCTTTCGTCCAGATCGCCCCCGGCGTCAAAGGCCTCGTCTTCCAAGGCGTCCTCGTCCTGGACGATGTCACGCGGACGCAAGATGGTCGGCAGCCAGCCCTTGCCGTCCAGACGCCGCTCGGCTTCGGCCGCCAGCTCCTGCTTCTTCAGGTTGGCGATGTTCTCAGCCGCCTGGGCGGTCGTCGCCTCCTCCACCGCCGCGACGATCAGCGACTTGGACACCCGGCCAAAATAGCCTTGCGCCGTCGGGGCCCACCATTGGGTCATGTCCAGACCCAGAGCCTTGGCCAGATGATCGGAGGCTACCTGACGAGCGCTGTTCTCGCGTTCGAACGGCTGCTTGACCGCATCGACCATCTGAGACGCGGCGTAGGCGATAAGCTCCATGAGTTGATCGGGCTCGCGCGCCATGAGGAACGACCACAGGTCCGCGTGGCTGGTCGGCAGCAGCAGCATCATCCGACCTTGAACGTGCTTGAGCGCCTCGCCCGCCTTGCTGGCCTCGAACCCTTGGGCATGTTTGCGCGGATGATTGGCCGACAGATCGGCCCGAAGCTCGATAGTCGAGGCGGGCGCCGAGCGATGCCCCGCGCCGTAGTGGGTCAGCAGCAGTAGGGAATGGACGACGGCGACGAAGGCCACGTCATGACGCTCGATCAAGGCCGCGCGCAACGCCGCCGTCCGGTGGGCGGTAAGGTCCAGCACCAGCTTGTCGGGCAGGGCGCCAGCCGGCTTCTTGGCCCGTTCGCGGGTGACGGACGAACCGCCCTGCGTCGCCTTGCCGTCCAGCTTGCGCAGCGCCTTGGTATCGGCGCCCGGCTTGGCGCAACCCCGCTCGATCCGAAGCGAGCCGTCGTCGGCAATGGTCACGATGGCGCCGGTGATCGCCCTGACCTCGGGCGCATAAACCTCTTCGCCGGAGCTTTCCAAGGCGTATAGGCGATCTTCAATCTCGCTCACGCGCTCCATGGTCTGGTCGGTCTGGGGGTCCACCGCCTCCAATTCCTGCATTTCGCGCGTCAGTTGCTCGATCTCGCCGAGCGCCTCGGGCGTCAAGGCCGCCACCGTAGGGTAGGCCCGGCCGTAGATCTGCGATTGGCTGTAGTCGAAGCTCAAGGTCGTTTCGACCCATGCCCAGCCTTCCGGCCGCAAGGCCTTTGCCTCGGCTTCTAGCGCCTCGCTCGCCAGCTTTTCCAGCAGCGTCAGATCGGTGATGTACCCAGCGTCATCGGCTTGGGCGAAGAGGTCCTGACTGACCTCGCCCCCGGCCGCGCGATAGGCATCCAGACCCACGAACTTGGCTGTGGCGTTGTTCTGACTGTTGACCCGCCCGCCGACCAGACGCTGCTTGACGCGGTAGGCCTGACGGTCGTGTTCAGGGAAGTCGAAATAGGCCGCTTCCTGGGCCGCCTGATCGTCGGTCAGGGTAAAGGCCGCCATGTGATCCAGATTGATCTCATCGGCGCGAAACAGCGTCATGAGGCGCGGCGAGACCGTGGCCAGCTTCAATCGACGCTCGACGATCCGAGGCGCGACCGAGAAGCGCTCGGCGATCTCCGAGACGGTCTTTCCCGTCTGGCTGAGGGCATGGAAGGCGGCGAACTGGTCGGCCGGGTGCGGAGCCAGCCGCACGGCGTTCTCGGCGATGCTTTCCTCCAACGCGGCCGTCTCGTCAGCGCAGACCACGCAAGGAACCGGGAACGAGCGGGGGATGTCCTTGCGCTGGGCCAAGACGTTCAACGCCCGCAGACGCCGTCCGCCGACATGAACCTCGAACTTGCCCGTGGCCTTGCCGTTCTGCTGCTGGGCGGTGACCCGCAGGTTTTGCAGCACGGTCTTGGTCGCGCCGATGTCGGCGATTAGATCGCCGATTTCCACCTCGCCTTGGCGCATGTTGTTGGGCGACAGGACCAGCTTGTTGAGGGCGATTTCACGAACGGTCATCGGTTGAACTCCGTCTTGGGGTTGGGGTCGATGCTTTGCGCATCTACCCCTGCCCGCCGGCGAGGCTGGGGGTAGCAACTGGGGGGCGGACGGGGGGAGGGGGATCACCCGGCCTGCACCGAGCGCAGCGAGGGAAGGTCGGGGACACCCCCCGTCCGGTCGCAGCACAGCGCAGACTTTACCCCCCGGGCGCGAGGGGCGACCGCCCCTTAGCAACACGCCACGCCTGCGTGGCCAAAGGACCGATGGGTCTCGCACGCGAGACGCCGACACTGCTGCTGGAGGAAATGACCGTCGCGCCTTGCCGCAAGGCTGGGTTCTGGGAGCCCAAGCGAGGCCACGCGCCTCATCGGTCAAATCCCGCGCCTAGCCCCGGCGGGGCCTGCCGCCATCGGCGGCTAGCAAGCCCGCGGCTTGCCCGGCGCGACGCGCCGCCCCGCAGCCAAAGTTTGCACGTACAAACCTGAGCGCCAGACGACGGCCAGAACTCCACCGCGCCCGGCGCCTGCTCAAGTCGCAGCCGCCTTGGTGGTCCTCGCTTGCTCTTTGGGGGAGCCGCTCGGCCCACCATCCCCGTGGATTTCTGACCAAGGCCGAGCCTAGCAGTCTTCGTCGCCAAGAAGGCGGTTGGTAGGGGAGGGGGCCAGTCCAGGAGACTGGCCCGCCCGGTCAATACTCGCTGGCCAGCATGATGGTCAGAACGCGGCGGGTCAGCTCGGTGCTCCACTTGACCGGGGAGTGCTCATCGCGGTCGGGATGATAGTAGTCGATCTTCCAAAACAGCTGCTCGCCCCATAGGTCGAACGCCCCGAAATCGCGCTCGCCGTAAGGATCATTGCCCTCGTCGAAATCAGTAAACCCGGCCAGGCGGGCGATAAGTTCAACGCCCCGATCCGCCCCATCGGCAGCCTCGGCGATCAAGGCGGCGACACCGCTGGTCGCCAGCCATGTAGCGTTGACTGTCTTTGGTGCGGTGCGCGCCAGGTCGTTGAGGCGGGCGGTTTCCACCGTGCGTTCGCCGTCGCTGGCGAAGAGAGACTTGTTGGTCACGGTTGATCTCCGGTCAGGGTTGGATGCCTTGCGCATCAACCCCTGCCCGCCGGCGAGGCGGGGGTAGCAAGCGGATGACCGGGGGAGGGGAGGGGGATCGCCCAGCCTGCACCACCGAGGGGAGGAAGGCAGGGGACACCCCAAGGCTGGTCTTCCGCGCGCGAGGGGCGAGACCCCTTAGTCAACGGGGTGATCTTCCCCCGAGAAAGTGGACGGGGTTAAGCCGCTCTGCGTTCCATCTCGGCGGGACTGATATAGCCCAGAGCCGAGTGCAGGCGACGTGAATTGTAGAAGCCCTCGATATAGCCGAACAGATCGCGGCGGGCCTCGGCGCGGGTGGCGTAGATCCGGTGATGGACCCGCTCGGTCTTGAGGGTGTGGAAGAAACTTTCCATCGGGGCGTTGTCCCAGCAGTCGCCCTTGCGGCTCATGGATGGGGTGATCCCTGACTGGGCCAGGGCCGAGCGGTAGGTCTCGGCGGCGTATTGAATGCCGCGATCCGAATGATGGATGAGTCCGGGCGCGGGCTTTTGGCGCTCGATGGCCATGGTCAGGGCCTCCAAGGCGATTTGGGCGTGCAAGGTGTCGCGCATCGACCAGCCGACGAGCTTGCGGGTGTGCATGTCGAGGATGCCGGCCAGATAGAGCCAGCCTTCCCCGGTCGGAATATAGGTCAGGTCGGCGAGCCAGACCTGGCCAGGGGCCGCCGCCTGGAAGTTACGGGCGAGCCTATTGGGGGCGATCGGATAGCCATGGCGACTGTCGGTCGTCCGGGTGCGGCGGGGCAAAGCGGCCAGGCCGCGCAGGCCGGCGCGGCGCATCAGCCGCTCGACCCGCGAGCGTCCGATACGGCGGCCATGGCCGCGCAAGACGGCGTGGACGCGCGGCGAACCGTACGTTCCGCAGCTCTCGGCATGGATCAGGCGGATGTCCTCGATCAAGGCGCGGTTGGCCGCCGCCCGCCGGCTCTCGGGCCTGACGCGCCAGGCGTAGTAGCCGCTGGCCGACAGGCCCAGGACCCGACACATCATTCGAACCGGCCAGACGCCGCGGTGCTCATCGACGAACCCGAACTTCATCGGGAGGCCGCTCCGAAGATGAGCGCGGCTTTTTTTAAGATGTCTCGCTCCATCCGCAGATGGTCGTTCTCACGCCGTAGGCGGGCGTTCTCGGCGACCAGGTCAGACGGCGACGGGGCCGGCGCTTGCGTCCCGTATTGCATCATCCATCGTCGCAGGACCGTCTCGTGCAGGCCCAACTCCCGGGCTACCGCGCCGGCTGACAGGCCGCTGCTGGCGACACGGTCAACCGCTTCTCGTTTGAAGGTCTCCGGAAAGACCCGACGCTTCACGCTCATCAGACACTCCTCTCCAGCTCCGAAAAGCTAGCATGGGTGTCCACTGAAACGAGGGAGGATCAGACTTTCTGGGCCTGACCTTTCAGCAGGTCCAAAAGTACGAGCGGGGGTCTAACCGCGTAAGTTCATCCAAGCTCTATGAGATCGCCTTGAAGCTTGAGACGCCGCTGGCGTCATTCTTCGAAGGCTTGGAAACGCCAGTCGGCGAGGGACCCTTTGCCGGCGGCCTGACCGATTTCCTAAATCAGCGCGGCGCCCACGAACTGGTGGCGGCTTTCACAGTGATGTCGCCAGCATTACGTCGGCAGCTGGTGAGCCTGGCCATGGCCATGGCCGAGACCGACGACGAAGCGTCCAAGCCGCGCCCTTAAGGGCCAAGACGGCTTCCCCGCAGGCGCCAATGGTCTTGGAAGGTGGGCATGACGCTAAGGGCGACAGGACCAAACTGGTTGGCGCGGGGGCTGATGCTCCTGAGCGCCCTGCTGTTGTTCGCCGCGCCAGCCATGCCTTCCGCCGCCGCGATGTCGCAACGCGAGTGCTGCGAGGAAATGCCCTGCCATGACCAGGGCAAGAAGGCTCCTTACCCCGAGGCGTGCCTGATTGCCTGCCAGGTCATCATCGCGCCCGAAGCCCTGATCGTCCGTTCAGCGGAGATCGGTTCTGCGCCCATCATGCCGATGATCTCTTCACTGCTTCCAGGGCGCGTCCTGGCGCCGGAGCTTCCGCCCCCCGGTGACACCGAGTTCAGACGAAACCTTCCTCCATCTGAAATCGGATAATCATCATGAAACGCATCTTCTCGACCGCAGCCTTGATGCTGCTGGCTTCCGCCTCGGCCGCCTATGCCGCCGCGCCGGACGCCGTGACAAAAGCCGTCCAAGCGTGCTGCGCCTTTGGCGCGGCATGCTGCAACGGCGGCCCTTGCTGCTGATTTAGCCCTCACCGGCTAGATAGGACGCCCGCCTCGAAATAGGCGGGCGTTTTGCCTTCAGGCTCAGAGCAATGAAGTCTCGACGGAGCAGCAAACCTTGGTGCGCCGCAGCCTGACCACCTGAGTATCAATCTAACCAGCGATCCAGCCAATCGCCTATCCCGCCAGCGCCTCGATAACCCTGCAGTCGCCGGCTTGGCCGTTGCAGGCCGCATCAACCATCCGCACAAGCTCGTCGCGCAGCCCTTCAAGCTGGGCGATCTTGGACTCGACGTCGTGCAGTTGCTGAGCGGCGAGGCGATTGGCTTCTCCGCAGTTGCGGTCCGGGTTATCCGAGAGATCGAGCAGGTCGCGGATGGCGTCGACCGAGAACCCCAGCTGGCGTGCGTGGCGAATGAAGGCCAGGCGGCGGACCGCGTCCTGATCATAGATGCGCCGGTCGTTGGCCGCGCGGCGCGCCTGTGGCAGCAACCCGATCTCCTCATAGAACCGTATGGTCGGAACCTTCACGTCCGACGCTTTCGCCAACAGGCCGATCGACAGGGACATGGGCAGCTCCTTCAGTTCTCAAAATAGGCTCTTGATCCTCTAGTGGCTAGAGGATGCAAGGTGGGTTCATGAGCGAGTCCTGTTCCAGCAAGCCCTTCGCCTCGGGTTGCGGCTGCGGCGCCGAAGTGAAATTCGACGGCGCCACACCAGCCTATCGCCGCGCCCTGGCCTGGGTGATCGTGATCAACGTTGTCGGCTTCGTCGTGGTGTTGGTCGGCGGCTTGGTTCAAGGCTCGGCGTCCTTGTCGGCCAACGCTCTGGACTTCCTGGCCGACAGCGCCACCTACGCGATCAGCCTGTGGGCCATCGGACGCTCCGTAGCCGTTCGCACTGGCGCGGCGTTGTTCAAGGGCGTCAGCCTCGGTGTGGTCGCCCTGTCCGTTGTCGGGTTCGCCGCCTGGCGAGCCTGGAGCGGCGCGGCGCCGTCCGGCGAGGCGATCTCGGCCCTTGGCCTGTTTGGCGCCCTGGCCAACCTTGCGGCCGCCGGCCTACTTGTGCGCTACCGCGACGGCGACGCCAACGTTCGGTCTGTCTGGCTCTGCACCCGCAACGACCTCATCCAATGCCTGGCCGTCGCCGCCACCGGGATCCTGGTCTGGCTGACGGGGTCGCGCTGGCCCGACTTGATCGTCGGCGTGCTCCTGGCCGGCGTCTTCCTAAGCTCAGCCTTCCAGATCATCCGTCAGGCCCGCGCCGAACACCGCGCCGACCTCGCGACCTCCTGACATGCCCAAGCTCTTGCCAATTACGCCATTTCGCGTCCATGGACTGATAATGATTACTGATCTCAAGAGCCGTCTGGCCTCATTTTTGTGCGGCCTGTTCGCGGTCCTGATTTTCGCCTCCGCGCCGATGGCCCAAGCGCAGGAAGCAACCTCGTCCCAGACCGCCTGGCGGCTGCTTGACTATCTGTCGGTCGACTACGCCGGGGCCGTGCAGGACGACCAGGTCATCAGTCCTTCCGAATATGCCGAGATGAACGAGTTCGCCGGCCAGGTGCGCGATCGCATCGCCGGGCTGCCCGCCACCAAGGCTCAGCCGGCCCTGCTGGCCCAGGCCGAAAGCCTGCAGGCGACGATCGCCGCCAAGCAGGCGCCGGCGGTCGTTTCCGCCAAGGCCCAGGCCTTGGGCAACGCGCTCCTGGTTGCCTATCCGACGCCCTTGGCCCCGCAACGAGCGCCGGATCTGGCGCACGGTGCGGCCCTCTATGCCAAGCACTGCTCGGCCTGTCACGGCGAGACAGGCAAGGCTGACGGTCCCAATGCGGCGGGCCTGGATCCACCGCCGATCGTCTTCGCCAATGTCGATCGCGCTCGCCAGCGCAGCATCTTTGGTCTCTACCAGGTCATCCAGCAGGGGCTCGACGGCACGGCCATGGCCAGCTACGCCCAACTGCCGTCCGACGACCGCTGGGACCTGGCCTTCTATGTCGGACGCTTCGCCTTCAGCGACGCAGAGGCCGCCGACGGCGAAAAGCTCTGGAACGAGGACGCCGCCGTCCGCGCCCGTTTTCCCGACCTGCAGGCCCTGACTCAGACCACGCCAGCCGCCCTCGCCACAACGCTTGGTGAAGGCAAAGCACGGGCCCTGACAGCCTATCTGCGCCGTCATCCAGAGATAGCCGCTCGCAAGGGCGGCGGCTCGCTCGACGTGGCGCGGGCCAAATTGGCCGCGAGCCTGCAGGCCTACGAGGCCGGTGATCGCAAGGGCGCCGCCGACCTGGCCCTGGCGGCCTATCTCGACGGCTTTGAGCCGGTCGAGCCGTCGCTGGGTGCCCGTGATCCAGCCCTGATGCGGCGCATCGAAAGCGCCATGGGCGACGTGCGCGGCGCGATCGGCAGGGCCGCGCCGGCCGACGAGGTCCGTAGCCAGGTCGAACGCCTAGACGCCCTGTTCGCAGCGGCAGGGCGGGCCCTGACGCCGGAAAAGGCCAGCAAGCTGTCGAGTTTCGCCGGCGCCTTCACCATCCTGCTGCGCGAGGGCCTGGAGGCCCTGCTGATCGTGGTCGCCATGATCGCCTTCCTGCGCAAGGCCGAGCGCACCGATGTCCTGCCTTACGTCCATGGCGGCTGGATCGCGGCCCTGGCGGCCGGCGGCCTGACCTGGGCGGCGGCGACCTTCTTCATCTCGATCAGCGGCGCCAGCCGCGAGCTGACCGAAGGGTTCGGCTCGGTGATCGCCGCGGCGGTGCTGATCTCGGTGGGGCTGTGGATGCACGGCAAGGCCCAGGCCGACGCCTGGCAGGTCTATATCCGCGAGAAGCTCTCCCACGCTCTCTCCAAGCAGTCGGCCTGGTTCCTGTTCCTGCTGGCCTTCATCGTCGTCTATCGCGAGGTCTTCGAGACGATCCTCTTCCTGACGGCGCTCTGGACCCAGGGCGTGGCGGGCGCGGTGCTGGCCGGGGTCGGTAGCGCCATCGTCCTTCTGGCCGCCATCGCCTGGGCCATGCTGCGGTTCTCCAAGCGCCTGCCGATCGGCAAGTTCTTCGAATACAGCGCCTTCCTGATGGCCATGCTGGCGGTCGTCCTGGCCGGCAAGGGCGTGGCCGCTCTGCAGGAGGCGGGTCTTCTGGACCTGCATCCGCTGCGGTTGCCACGCATCGAGCTGCTAGGTTTCTTCCCAACTCTCGAGGGCGTCGCCGCTCAGGCGCTGACGCTCGCTGTCCTAATCGGTGGATTCTGGTGGTCGCGGCGCGGAGCGCGCGCCAGCGCGCTGGCCAGCGGCGAAGCGTGATCTTATAACGCATTCCCATTGGCCGGACAGAACGGTATAGAGCCAAGCATGGTAGGAACGGCGTTCCGAAATCAGCCTTTCGGCAAGATCGCCAGCACCGGACGTTCGCGTCTATGGAGCGGACTCGTCGGCACGTCCGTCGGGGCGTTCTCGCCGCTGAGCATCCGCAAGCTGCTGACGGCTTTGTTGGTGCTGGCCTTCATCTTCGGGACGATCGCTTGCGGTCCGGCGGCGCATGAGTGGCTCGAAGGCAAACCGGCCGCCACCGTCCAGACGCTCGGCGCCGCCACCAATGCTCCGGTCGATGACAAGGCGCCCGCCAAGAAGACCGTCGCGGGCCTATGCACTGGCCACTGCATCTCCCACACCTTGACCCTTCCGGCGTTCTTCGCCCAGGCGATCGTGCCGTTTGCGCATCGCGCCGTATGGTCGGTCTTGGAAGACCAGTGGCTTCAGGCCGCGCGCCCCGCCCTGCTGGAACGACCGCCTAGAGCGTGATGCGTCACCGCCGCCGTTGATCGGCGCGCCAGACTGCATCCGAAACTCTGGGGATTTCAAACTTCATGACACTCATCATGCGTGGTCGGCTGCGATATGCAGCCGTCAGCGCGGCTGCGATCTTGGGCGCGTTGGCGTCCGGACGTGGCGCGGCGGCCGATCCGGCCCCGCCGTTCAAAGACCTCCTGGCACAGGCGCAAGCCAACGCGCCTCGTCTGGCCGAAGCCGCCGCCTCGGTGCGCCAAGCCGAAGGACTGGCGCGCCAAGCTGGAGCTCGCCCTAATCCGACCGCCGATATCGGGGTCGAGAACTTCAGCGGCAGCGGGCCCTACAGCGGGTCCAACAACGCCGAAACCACCTTCTCGATCAGCCAGCCGCTCGAACTGGGCGGCAAACGCGGCGCGCGGGTCGCGGCCGGTCGCGCCGGACTTGAAGCGGCGCGGGCGCGCTTGGTCCAGTCGAAGGCCGACTACGCCTTCGCTCTGGCCGAGGCCTATGCTCAAGCCGAAGCGGCCGAGCGACAGGTCGCGCTGGCTCAGGAGGCGGTCACACTCTCCGATGAGACCTTGCGCGCCTCGCGGGCGCTCGTCGAAGCCGGCAAGGAAGCCGAACTTCGCAGCCTACAAGCCCAGGCCGCCCTGACATCGGCGCGCGCGTCGCTGGACCAGGCGCGAGCTGAACGCACCGGCGCTTACGCTCGACTGACGGCGCTGGCGGGCTCGGCGGCGCCCTTCACCTCACTGACCGAAAGTTTGCTGACCGTCTCCAGGGCCACCGCCCCCCAAGCGAACATCGACGTCCTGGCGACGCCGGCCGTATTGGCGGCGGAGGCCGAACGAGAGGCCGCGGCGCGTCGCGTCAGGATCGAGCGCGTTCGCGCCGTACCGGACGTGACGATCTCGGCCGGCGTGCGGCGCTTCAGCGGCGATGACTCCACCGCCCTTGTGGCCGGCGTCTCGGTGCCGATCCCGGTCTTCGATCAGAACCGCGGCAATATCACCGCCGCGCAAGGTGAACTGCAGGCCGCCGAAGCTCGGCTCAACGCCGCGCGCTTCGACGCCGAAGCCGATATTCGCACCGCCCTCTTCCAGATCGACGCGGCCCAAACCCGGGTCGGCGCCGCCGTGGAGGGGGAGACGACGGCTGTCGAGGCTTATCGGCTGACGCGCATCGCCTACGAGGCCGGCAAGTCGCCGCTCGTCGAACTCATCAACGCGCGCCGGTCCCTGGCCGAAGCGCGCGCTCAAACCATCGAAGCCCAGTTGGCGCGTCTGCGCGCCGAAGCGGGCTTGGCGCGCCTTCAAGGCCGCCCCTTCGGAGACCGCTGATGCCTCGCAAATCCACTTCCGCAAACCGACAATGGCTAATGGCTGGCGCGGCGCTCGCCGTCGTCGCCGCCGTCGCTTTCTCCGCGGGCAAGTTTACCAGCGGTAAGCCCGCCGCCGCGCCGGAAGCTCCAGCCGCCGCGCCGGCCGAGGGCGCACACGCCGCCGATACGCTGACCATGGGCGAAGAGCGGATCACCGCCTCCGGCGTCCAACTTCAGACCGTCACGACCGGCGGCTTGGCCTCCGAGATTGTCGCCCAAGCGACCGTCGAAGCCGAACCGACAGGCCAGGCGGTGCTCACCGCGCGCGCCGCCGGCTCGATCACCCAGATCACCAAGCGTCTGGGCGACCCGGTGCGGGCCGGTGAGACGCTCGCCCTGGTCTCCAGCCGTGAAGCCGCGCAAATTTCGGCCGACCGCAGCGTCGCGACGGCCAAGGCCGACCTGGCGCGTAAGGTCCTTGCCCGGGAAAAGCGGCTCTACGAACAGAAGGTCAGTCCACGTCAGGACTACGAGACCGCCCAGTCGGAACTCGTGGTCGCCGAGGCTGAGGCGCGCAGGGCGGCCACGGCCGCCGGGGCGTCGGGAGTGTCTGGCGATGGTCGCTATGTCGCCGTCACCAGCCCGATCTCCGGTCGCGTAACATCTATGGCCGCGAGCCTGGGCGCTTTCGTTCAACCCGAGACCGAGCTGTTCCGGATCTCCGATCCGGCCAAGATCCAGGTGGACGCGGCAGTCACAGCCAATGATGCTCGCCGCATCCAGCCTGGCGACCAGGCGGTGATCGAGACCAATACCGGCGAGACGCGCACCGCGATCGTGCGCGCCGTAACCCCTGGGGTCAGCGAAGAGACCCGCTCGGCCACCGTGGTGCTGACCCTGACGGGCGGCGCGGGCGCGCTGCAGCCGGGCCAACTGGTCCGGGCCCGCATCACCTCTCGGCAATCGACCTCCAGCGGCATCGTCGTACCAGAGGAGGCCGTGCAGACGGTCGAGGGGCGAGACGTCGTCTTTGTGAGAACCAAGACAGGCTTCAAGGTTCAGCCGGTCACGGTGGGGCAGCGGAGCGCCGGGCGCGTCGTCATCGCGCAGGGTCTGAGGGGCGGGGAGACGCTCGCGGTCAAGAACGCCTTCCTGCTGAAGGCGGAACTCGGCAAGAGCGCCGAAGAAGAATGACCCCCTCACTCAGATCAGGAGACACGCCGAAATGATCGGTCGCATTCTCTCTATGTCGGTGAAGGGGCGCTGGTACGTCCTGCTCATCACCGTCATCATCGCCGCCTTCGGCGCTTGGCAACTGACCAAGCTTCCGATCGACGCGGTTCCCGATATCACCAACAAGCAGGTGCAGATCAACTCAGTCGCCGGTGCGCTGTCGCCGATCGAGATCGAAAAGCGGGTCACCTTCCCCGTCGAGACGGCCCTGGCGGGCATTCCCGGCTTGGAAACCACGCGTTCCATCTCGCGCAACGGCTTCTCCCAGGTTTCGGCGATCTTCACCGAAGGCACTGACCTCTATTTCGCACGCCAGCAGGTGGCCGAACGCCTGACCCAGGCCCGCGACACCCTGCCGGCATCAGTACAGCCGCAGATCGGACCGGTCACCACCGGCCTTGGCGAAGTCTTCATGTACTCGGTCGAGTACGCCAATCCTGGCGGCAAGGGGGCCAAGGTCCGCGACGGCAGTCCCGGCTGGCAAAGCGACGGCGCCTATCTGACGTCCGAAGGTGAGCGTCTGACCGACGCGGTCTCTCAGGCAGCCTATCTGCGAACCACCCAAGACTGGGTCATCCGGCCGCAACTGCGCAGCGTCAAGGGCGTGGCCGGCATCGACTCGATCGGCGGCTACGAGAAGCAGTACGTCGTCGAGCCCGACCCAGCCAAGCTCGCCGCTTATGGCGTGTCCTACACCGACCTGGCCAAAGCCCTGGAGTCGGCCAACCTGTCGGTCGGCGCCAACTTCATCCAGCGCGCCGGCGAGGCCTATCTGGTCCGGGCCGACGCGCGGGTGCGCACTCTTGACGAAATCCAGAGCGCCATCATCGCTACTCGGCAGACCGTTCCCGTCGCCGTGAAGGACGTGGCGACGGTTCGGGTCGGCGGCGATCTGCGCACCGGCGCGGCCAGCAAGAACGGCGATGAGGTCGTGGTCGGGACCGCCCTGATGTTGATCGGCGAGAACAGCCGCTCTGTGGCCAAGGCGGTTGGCGAAAAGCTGGTCGACGTCAAGAAATCGCTGCCGCCCGGCGTCGTCGTGACCACGACGCTGGACCGATCGGTGCTGGTCAATGCGACGGTCAGCACCGTCGAGCGGAACCTGACCGAAGGGGCGATCCTGGTGGCCGCCACCCTGTTCCTGCTGCTGGGCAATGTCCGCGCCGCCTTCATCGCCGTGCTGATCATTCCGCTGTCGTTCCTGATGATGGCCATCGGCATGAACGAGCTGAAGGTGCCCGGAAACCTGATGAGCCTGGGCGCGCTCGACTTTGGCCTGATCGTCGATGGTACGGTGATCATCATCGAAAACTGCCTATTGCGGCTAGCCGAGCGACAGCACCACCAAGGCCGGCTGCTGAATCTCTCCGAACGCCTGGAGACCGTGCTGCACGCGTCCCAGGAAATGATCCGTCCCACGGTCTTTGGCCAGGCGATCATTTTCCTGGTCTTCGCGCCGCTGCTGACCTTCACGGGCGTGGAAGGCAAGACCTTCTCGCCGATGGCCATCACCATCATGCTGGCCCTGGGCGCTGCCTTCATCCTGTCGCTGACCTTCGTCCCGGCGATGGTCGCCATTCTGATGCGCGGCAAGGTGTCGGAGAAGGAGGTCAAGGTGATCGCCTACTCCAAACGCCACTATGACCCCGTGCTCAAGCGCGCCATCGAGCGGCCCTGGCCGTTCATCGGCGCTGGCGTGGCGCTCTTCCTGGTGGCCGGCGTGGTCTACACCACCCTAGGCCAGGAGTTCATTCCGCAGCTGGACGAGAAGAACGTCGCGATGGGCTCGCTGAAGATCCCCTCGACGGCGCTCGAACAGTCGCGGGCCATGCAGCAGCAGGTGGAGAAGGCCGTCAGCTCGCTGCCGGAAGTGGAGATGATGTTCTCCAAGACCGGCACGGCCGAAGTGGCCACTGACCCCATGCCGCCCAACGTCTCGGACGGCTTTATCATCCTGAAGGCCCAGAAGGACTGGCCCAAGGGCGTCGACAACAAGGCCAAGGTGGTCGAGCGCATCGAGGCCAAGGTCGCGCCGTTGCTGGGCAACAGCTTTGAGGTGACCCAGCCGATCCAGATGCGCTTCAACGAGCTGATCGCCGGTGTGCGCGGCGACGTCGCCATCAAGCTCTATGGCGATGATCTCGACAAGATGGGCGCTTCGGCGGCCAAGATCGGGGCCGTCCTGGAAACCATCCCAGGAGCAGACGGCGTTCGGGTTGAACAGACCGCCGGGGCGCCGACCCTGGATGTACGGTTCGACCGAGCCGCGATCGCACGCTTTGGCCTGACCGTCGAGGAGGTCGCCGACACGGTGGCCGCGGCGATGGGCGGCCGGCAGGCTGGTGACGTCTTCGAGGGTGACAAGCGCTTTGACATCACCGTTCGCGTGCCGATGGCTCAACGGGACGACCTGGATGCCATGGGCGCTTTGCCGGTGATGCTGCCGTCGGAAGGCGGCGCCGCTCAACGGTCGGTGCCTTTGCGCGAACTGGTGCAATTCCGTTTCGCCGATGGTCTCAACCAGATCAGCCGCGAAGACGGAAAGCGTCGAGTGGTGATCCAGGTGAACGTGCGAAACCGCGACATCGGTTCGTTCGTCAACGAAGCCAAGGCCAAGGTCGAGGCCGTACCCTTGCCCACCGGCTCATGGGTGACCTGGGGCGGACAGTTCGAAAACCTCAAGGCGGCCACGGCCCGATTGAGCCTGGTGGTGCCGCTCTGCTTCGTCCTGATCTTCCTGATCCTCTACATGGCCCTGGGGGGCGTGGGCCCCGCCGCCTCGGTGTTCGCGGCGATCCCGTTGGGGCTGTCTGGTGGGGTTTTCGCCCTGGCGCTGACCGGGATCACCTTCTCGATCTCCGCAGCGGTCGGCTTCATCGTCCTGGCCGGGGTGGCGGTGCTCAACGGCCTGGTGGTGATGTCCAGCGTTCGCCAGCGGCTCGATGAAGGCTTGCCGGTGGCCCAGGCCATCTATGAGGGCTCCATTGAGCGCTTCCGCCCGGTGCTGATGACGGGCCTAGTGCCCGCCATCGGCTTCATCCCAATGGCCCTGGCCCACGGCACCGGCGCGGAGGTGCAAAAGCCCCTGGCGATGGTGGTGATCGGCGGCCTGATCACCGCGACGGCGGTCACGCTGGTCGTGCTGCCAGCCATCTCCAAACTGATCCTCCAACTGGGGCGCGGTCGGACCGCCCCGGATGAGAGCCCGGCGGTGTCAGCCCCCCTGACCACCTAAGCCGGGGCGCCGGCGTGGTCCCGTCCCCCAGCCACGCCGGCGCGTCCCTATTGATCAAGGAACATCCATGGCCCTGAGTTCTTCCCAAGCGCGAAAACTGTGGATCCCGGTTGGGCTGGCCGCCGCGGTCATGGTCCCCGCCCTGGCCCTGCGGATCGCCGGCTGGCGGCCCAATCCCGTGCTCGACATGGGCGTTTTCGGCGCGGCGATCCTGGCGGCGGGGTTGCTGCTGTCGTGGGGCGCCGAGGCGGCCGAGAAATACCTGTCCCAAGGCCCGATCCTGGCCGCGGTGGCCCTGGTCCCAGTGCTGCCCGAGTACGCGGTCGACATCTACTACGCCTTCCAGGCGGGCCGTTCGCCCAGCGAGGGCTATGTCGCCTTTGCGGCCGCCAATATGACCGGCGCCAACCGCTTGCTGATCGGCCTGGCCTGGCCGGCCATGGTCCTGCTGCATTGGAGGAAAAACCGCCAGCGGGGGATCGAACTCGCGCCCGTCAACGCCATCGAGATCGTCGTTCTGGCGCTCTCAAGCGCCTATGCCTTCGTCATCATCCTGAAGAACACCATCAGCGCCTGGGACTCCATCGTCCTGGTCGGGCTGTTCGGTCTCTATCTCTGGCGCGTCAGCAAGCTGCCCAAGGCCCAGGACGAAGAAGAAAACGAAGAGCCGGGTCCCGGCGCCGTTATTGCCAAGATGTCGAACACCACGCGCTGGACGGTGATGATCGGCATGACCGTGATCGCCGCCGGCGTGATCCTGGCCGTGGCCGAGCCCTTCGCCGAATCCATGATCGACGGCGGGCGCGCGTTGGGCATCGACCAGTTCCTGTTGATCCAGTGGCTGGCGCCCATCGCCAGCGAGGCTCCGGCGGTCGTCATCGCCGCACTGACGGCCGTGGCCTTGGGCTACCTGATCCTGGCCGCTGGCCTGTTCGCAGTCAATTGGCGCGCGATCGCCGGCCTGGTGTCCACCGCCTTCAGCCTTACGGCAAAGCCGGAAACGGTTTCTCAACCCCATCTCGCCCGACGACCCCAAGCCTGGAGCGCGCCCGTGACGAAACCTAGGCCGAACAAGCCCTCGCGGCGGGCGGCTATCACCGTCGGCCTCCTGACCTTCGCGCTCGCGCACTCCGGCTCTGCCCTGGCGGCTCGCGCCGAGCGCGCACTCGTCTTGGAGGCGACGGCTCCAGGCGTCTGGCGGGCCGAGGCGCGGCGGATGACCGTGGAGTTTCGGCGAACCGGCGCTGAGACCGATCCGCGTCTGACGATCCGCTTCCTGGACGCAAATGGCGAAGTCGTCTCCCCGCCAACCGCGCGCCGGGTGACGCTCAGCGCGCCGGACCAGGCGATCGTCTTCACGCTCAACGGACGGGAATGGACATCGACCTCGATGCAGTTCGCGCCCCGCGAGGGCGCCATGCTCAGCATCGTCGAGGCCGACCACCAGCACGACTTTCGTCTGAACGTCCACGCGCCCGCATCGCCGGAGGCGCGGCCATGACGCCTTGGTCACGCCGCCGCGTTCTGGCCGGCCTGACGCTGGGCCTGACCGTGATCGCGGGTCAGGGCAGGGCGGCGACCCCGTTCACCGTCTATCGCTCGGCGGCGTGCGGATGCTGCGAAGCCTGGATGGTCCACATGGCCAAGGCCGGGTTCGCCGCCAAGAGTGTCCTGGTCGACGATCTGGTCGCCGTTCGCCGACGCTTCAACGTGCCCGAAGACGTCGCCGGCTGCCACACAGCGGTCATCCACGGCTACGCCATAGAAGGCCACGTCCCGGCTCAGGACGTCACGGCGCTGTTGCGTCGCGCGCCTCGCGCCGTGGGCCTCGCCGTCCCCGGCATGCCGATCGGCTCGCCAGGCATGACCGTGCCTGGCGCCGCCCCCGAGTCATATTCGACCCTGCTGCTGCTCTCGGGCGGCCGCCGACAGGTTTTCGCGCGCCACTGAACCGGCCTTAATGGAGACAACCATGCAGATCCCCGGACAAGCAGTCCTGCTTCGCATCTACACCGACGAGAGCGCCCTGGTTGGCGACCGCTCCTTGATGGACGTGATCGTCCAACGGGCCAGACAAGCGCGATTGGCCGGCGCCACCGTCCTGCGCGGCCGCAAAGGCTTTGGCGAGTCGGCGCGTATGCACGAGTCCCGGCCGCTCGACTTCAACGACAACCTGCCTGTGGTGATCGAGATGGTCGACGAGGAAACCCGCCTTCGCGCGTTCCTGACCACGTTGGATGACCTCAAGGGCATTGGCCTGGTCACCTTCGAAAAGGTCGAGGTGCTCCGCTACGGCGGCCATCACGTCGAGCCACACCAGTAGAGGACGGGAGAAGCGCATGACCGACAAGCTCCGGCTCGAATTGCCGATCCTCCTGCCCCAGGCGGCGGACGCGTGCGACCGCTGCGTCACAAGTCTGATCGCCATACTGAAAGGGCGGCCTGGCGTGACCGAAGCACATGTCGAGATGGGCGAAGCGGGTGAAGGCGTCCTTTGCGTCCACTACGACGAGACCCAGATCCGACTGGGCCAGCTGCGAGCCTTCGCGCTGCAAGCCGGCGCGACCCTGAGCGGCCGCTTTGGTCACTTCGCCTTCGAGCTTGCCGGCGCCGTTCATGCCCGGAACGCTCGGCGCCTAGCCGAGACCTTGCGTGAACAGCCCGGCGTTCTGGCCGCCGAGATCGGCCCGTCCGGCCGAGGATTCGTGGAGTTCGACCTGCAGAAGACCGGCGACGAAGCGCTGCGCGCAGCTGTCCGAGACGCCGGCGGCCGCTTCTCGGATCTCGGGGCCAGCGCTGGCCAGAAGCGCGGCCGTCACGCCGCGCACGACCACGCCCATAGCGACGATGGCGCGCATGGCAGCGAGGAGGGTCATGACCACGGCGCTGGCCATGACGCAGCCGATGGGCACGGCCATGACGAGGCCAAGCAAGAGCCGTCGAGCGGCGCGACGAAACCCCACGGGCACGCAAAGCCCGGCAAGGGCGACAAGGGCCACGAGGGACATGATCACGCCGCTGGCGAACACGATCATGCTCATGGCGGCATCTTTGGCGAGCGCACCGAATTGATCTTCGCCGTTCTGTCAGGGGTGATGCTCCTCGCCGGCTGGCTGATTGGCCAGCGGGTGCAAGGCGTCGTTCCGCTGCTCTTCTACGGCGCGGCCTATGTGTTCGGTGGCTATTTCACGCTGAAGGAAGCTTTCGAGAACCTGCGCAAGCGCCGGTTCGAGATCGACACCCTGATGCTGGTGGCAGCGGCCGGCGCGGCCGCTCTGGGGCAGTGGGCCGAAGGCGCTCTGCTGCTGTTCCTGTTCAGCATCGGCCACGCCCTTGAGCACTACGCCATGGGCCGGGCGCGCCAGGCGATCAAGGCCTTGGCCGAACTGGCTCCCGAACGCGCCACGGTGCGGCGCGGCGACCAGACCGAAGACGTCCCCGTCGCGGCGCTCGAAATCGGCGACATCGTTCTGGTGCGTCCCAACGAGCGTATCGCCGCGGACGGCGTCGTCGTGGTCGGGGAAAGCAGTGTCAACCAGGCGCCGGTGACCGGCGAGAGCGTTCCGGTCGACAAACGGGCCGCGCCGCAGGCGGATCTAGATTTCGGCAAGGCCAGCGCGGAGCATCGGGTCTTCGCCGGTACGATCAACGGGTCGGGCGCCCTCGATATCCGGGTCGCCAAGAAGGCTTCGGAAAGCACTCTGGCGCGCGTCGTCAAGATGGTCGCCGAAGCCGAGGCCCAACGCTCGCCCACCCAGAGGTTCACCGACCGGTTCGAGCGCATCTTCGTTCCCGCCGTTCTTGTCGGCGTCGGCTTGCTGATGCTGGCTTTCCTGGTGATCGACGAGCCGTTCAGCGCCAGCTTCTATCGCGCCATGGCCGTGCTGGTGGCCGCCAGTCCCTGCGCCCTGGCGATCTCCGTGCCGAGCGCCGTTCTCAGCGGCGTCGCCCGCGCCGGCCGAGGCGGGGTCTTGGTCAAGGGCGGCGGCCCGCTGGAGAACCTGGGCACCTTGACTGCCCTGGCCTTCGACAAGACGGGCACGCTCACGGAAGGCAAGCCTCGACTAACCGACGTGGTCCCGGCAGAAGGCGTTGAGGAGCATGAACTCCTGGCCGTGGCCGTGGCGGTCGAGGCCTTAAGCGATCACCCCTTGGCCGCGGCCGTTGTCCGCGATGGCGAGGAAAAGCTGGGCCAGGCGGCCCGCCTGAAGGCCGACGGCGTCAAGAGCCTGACCGGGCAGGGCGTTCAGGCCCGAGTGTCTGGCAAGGCAGCGGTGATCGGCAAACCAGGGCTTTTCGAGACCGGCGAGGGACCAAGGCTCCCCGCGGCCGTGTGGAGCGAGGCTCAGAGGCTCGAAAGCGCCGGTCGCACGGTTGTCGTGGTCCGACACGGCGATCGCTATCTGGGCGTGCTTGGCTTGATGGACACCGCGCGCCCCGCCGCCAAGGCCGTGATCCAGCGTCTTAGGACCTTGGGGATCAAACACATCATCATGCTGTCGGGCGACAATCAGTCGGTCGCCAGCGCCATTGCCAAGGAACTGGGGCTCGACGAGGCCAAGGGTGGCCTGATGCCCGAGGACAAGGTCGCGGTCATCAAGGCGTTGAAAGACAAGTTTGGCAAGGCCGCGATGGTGGGCGACGGCGTCAACGACGCGCCCGCCATGGCCAACGCCACCGTCGGGATCGCCATGGGCGCGGCCGGATCGGACGTTGCGCTGGAGACAGCCGACGTCGCGTTGATGGCTGACGACCTGACCCACCTGCCGTTCGCCGTGGGCCTGAGCCGCCGCACCAGCGGCATCATCAAGCAGAACCTCTGGGTGAGCCTGGGAATGGTTGCTTTCCTGATCCCCGCCACCTTGCTGGGGCTGAAGATCGGCGAGGCGGTGATCTTCCACGAAGGCTCGACCTTGCTGGTCGTGGCCAATGCGCTGCGCCTTCTGGCCTATCGGGACAAGACCGCGTGATCGGCGAACGCTTTGGCCACGCCGGCGGCGGCGGGCGAGGTCATGGGCCTACGTGATCCTCACACGCGCCGCTCCCGGCCCAGACCCAACACCGGTCGCCCATCGTTATGGGCCGTCGTCGCCCTGATCGCGTCTCTACTCTTCCTGGCCCTATCGGTCGCTCTTCTCGTACTTGAATTTGGACGGTCAACATGAAGATCCGCAGACCAAGATCCCTCGTTGTATACCTAAGCTGGTTGCTCGGCGCGGGCGTCCCAACGGCGTTGAGCGGTTGCGTCGCCCTGGCTGGAACACCCTATCTTCCAACGCCCATCGCGACGAGCGCGCCGCGAGGGTTCCTTATCAAGTCGGTCGTGGCGATCCAGGAGCCGGGCGGCATCCGGTTCCACGGCGCGGCCTGCCGAAGAAGCTCGTCACCGCCGCCGCTCCGCATACGAGTCGATCGCATCGACGCCGCCGGGCAGGTGCTGAGCTCAACCTCGCGTCCGCTATCGGGTCTGGGCGGCCATGTGCGCCACTGCACCTTCTTCGACGTACCAACCCTCGGCGATCCACGCCCCGGGGAGAGCGCTCGCGTGTGCGCTCAGCGAACCGTGGGGCCGTGTCCCGCCGCATCGAAATCGGCTGAAGGCCCCGCGCCGTTCGCGGCCTCGGCGATGTCGTCGGCAGCGGGCATTTTCTAGGGACTGGCGATGATTTTCGAAACCGAGATCGACATCGCAGCGCCGCCAATAAAGGTCTGGCGCGCACTCACCGACTTTGCCGCCTATCCCAAATGGCATCCGTTCCGCACCGTGAAGGGTGAACTGGCCTTGGGCCAGAAGGTGAAAATGCTTGTCAAAGCCACGCCCGATCGCCGACGCAAGGATTCGGGCCGCATCACCCAATTGGTTCCAGGCGAGGCCATCACCTTCACCACGGGCAACCCGATGCTGAAACACACAGAGTGCTACACCCTGACGCCAAGCCGCAGGGGTGTGTTGGTGCGCCATCGCACCGAGATGACGGGACCGGCCGAGTTCCTGTTTCGGTTCGCCAAACCCTTCGTCGCCAACATGCGAATGGCCAGCGAAGTCACCGACAAGGCCCTGGACCGTTATTTGACCACCAACGCTCCGCCCTTAAGCGGGGCCCGCAAGCGGCCCCGCACCCGAATCTGAAACCCGTTCGGGACCAATTCTGACACCGAAGGCGCTTCCATGACCACCGACGGCCAGCACCTGCTACGAATCTATTTCGACGCCGCGCTCGCGCTCCAGGATCAGGCTTATGACGCCGTGCTCATCGCCAGGGCGCGCGACATGAAGATCGCGAGCGCCGCGGTCCTTCGCGTCATTGAGGCCTACGGCGACACCGCGATCGTCCACGGCGGCAAGGCGCGGGACTTGGCGCCGTATCAACACCTCATAGTCGAATTGGTGGATACCCAGCCAAAGCTCAAGGCCTTCGTAGAAACCCTCGAACTCTCCGTCGAAATCGGACTGGTGACCCTCGAGAAGGTCCAGGTCGTCGGCTACGGCGGGCATCGCCACCACGGCGCGTGAGAGCGGAGGGGGCGGTGCGGGGAACATCGGCCTGGCCGAGGGCTTCTTTGCTTAAGGAACGCGCTCATGAACCATGCAACGACCCCCACTGATCTCGCCGCGCGGGCAGGCCCCAATCTCGGCGCCGCGCCACAACCGCTGCCCGGCGATCCGAAGGTCGCGCCACCGCCTGCCGATGATGGGCCCGGCGGAATGATCGGCGAGGGCGAGGCGAGCCCGGCCAACGTCGAGAGCGTCGAGAGCGAGACGGAGACGCGACGCGAGGGCGGCATGATGGGAGAGGGCTGAACTATCGGTTCGAGCCTGTTGGTCCGGCCCGGCGGAGCGCCAGGTGACCGTGACTATATAACACATTCCCATGTTGCAGCGCGAAAGCTATAGGGCGTCACGATGGGTACCGTGACGACATGGCTGAAGCACTTGGGAGGTGCCCTGTTCGCTTGCCTGCTGCTGGCCAGTTTCGTGACGCCAGCCGTCGGCGCGGCGCTGTGTTTGAGCGATCCGATGGCTGTCGCGAGCGACCAACTGGCCGCCGAGGCCCCTACCGTTATCGAGTCGGACGCTGAAGACAGCGACGCCCAGGAAGAAGGCGAGCGCCAGACCTGCGTCGAAGGTCATTGCCATCACGCCACGCCGCTAATCGGGGCCGACGTCGCGTCGCTCGCCGCTCAGGATATCAATCGCGTCCGGCTGGTTCCGGCCGCCCCAGGCATCCCGCCATCCTTGGCGCCTGCCCGCCTCCACGAGCCTCCTCGCGTCTGACCTGGCCGCGCTCACGCGCGTGTTCGCCTCCGTTAGAACGCACATAGGGACTCTACATGTCATCGTCTTATGCCCGGCCCGCAGCCGTTTTCGGCGCGGTCCTGGCCTTCGTGAGCCTCGGCGCGCCCCTGCGCGCCGCCGCCGCGCCCGTTACGCTGGCCGCCGCGCTTGAACGCGCCCAGGCCCAATCTCCTCTGATCACCGCCGCCCAGGCCGCCCTGGCCGCCGAGCAAGGCCGCGCGCGCCAGGCCGGTTTTGCCCCCAATCCTGAAGCCAGTCTTCAGAGCGAGAACATCGGCGGCTCGGGTCCCTATGACGGGTTCTCCTCGGCCGAGACGACCTTGGCGATCGGCCAGAAGCTGGAGCTGGGCGGAAAGCGACGCACCCGAGCCGCCGCCGCCCGGGCCCAGGTCGAAGCCGCCGAGCTTCGTCTGATCATCACCCGCGCCGACCTGGCCCAGGAGGTTCGCACCCGCTACGCCGAGGCGCTCTATGCCGATGCGAGGGTCACTCTGACCATCGAGGCGGCCGACCGTGCGCAAAGCCTGGCCAGCATCGCCGCGACCCTGGTCGACGCCGGTCGCGAACCACCTCTGCGCGGCTTGCGGGCCCGGACGGCCAGTGATGAGGCCGCGACAGCGGTCTTGACGGCCCAGGCTGAAGCCGCCGCCGCCCGCCGCGCTCTGACCACCCTGTGGTCGGATCCGGAACCGACGATCGAATTGGTCGAACCGGCCCTCCAAGATCAGCCCTCGGCGACCGTTGATCCGACCGCGACCCTCGACGTTCGCCTCGCGGACGCCGAGCGCGAGGTCGCCGACGCGACGATCGACCGCGAACGGGCCGCCGGCAAACCGGATCTGACCATCCAGGCCGGCGTGCGGCGGTTTGAGCAAACCGGAGATCAGGCCCTGATCGTCGGGTTCACCGCGCCGATCCCGATCCGCGATCGCAACCAGGGCAATGTCGCCGCCGCTCGCGCCGACGCCACGGCCGCCGAGGCGCGCCAGCGCCTGGCCCTGGCGCGCGCTGTGCGGGCCGTCCGCGATGCGCAGGCCGCGCTCGCCGCCGCCAACGCCCGGCTTCAGGTGCTGCAGGCTCGAACAGTGCCTCAGGCCGAGGAGGCCGTGCGCCTGTCGCGCGACGGCTTCCAGGCCGGGAAGTTTTCGCTTCTCGACGTTCTCGACGCTCAGGGCGCGCTCTCGGCGTCCCGTAACGACCTCATCGCCGCGCGCCTCGAACGCGCCAAGGCGTTGGCCGCGCTCGAACGCGCCGCCGCGCAATAGGAACCCCTCAAATGCCCAGAACCACCGACAAGAAGACCCTGCTGGCCGCCGTCGCGATCAGCAGCCTGCTGGCCGCCGGCGCCGGGGCCCTGGTTGGCCGCTCGCTGCTGGCGCCCAAGGCCGAAACAGCCACCGCGACCGCCAAGGAGGGCGGGCACAAGGAAGGCGAGCATGAAGAAGGCGAAGCCGGCCACAAGGAAGAGGCTGGCCATTCGGACGCCGAAGGCGGCAAGGAAGAACCCGGTCACGTCGAGATGAACGCCGAGCGCCTGGCCGCCTCCGGCATCAAGCTGGAAACCCTGACGCCGGGCAGCCTCGGCGCGGCGATTCTGGCCCAGGCGACCGTCGCGGCCTCGCCGACAGGCTCGGCCACTCTGGCGGCCCGCGCTGACGGAGCGGTAGTGCGGATCAACAAGCGTCTCGGCGACCCGGTCCGGGCCGGAGAGGCCCTGGCCTCGATCGAAAGCCGCGACGCGGCCGCCATCAGTGCCGAACGCGCCGCGGCCGCCGCCAAGGCCACCGCCGCTCGCCAGACCTACGCGCGCGAAAAGCGCTTGTTCGACGCCAAGATCACCGCCCGCCAGGATCTGGAAGGCGCCCAGGCCGAGGTGGCGATCGCCGAATCGGAGCTGCGTCGCGCCTCCAGCGCCAGCGCCGCCGCCGGCGTCAGCGCCGACGGCCGCTATATCACCGTCTCCAGCCCGATCTCCGGCCGGATCACCGCCGCGCCAGCCGTGCTCGGGTCCTATGTGATCGCGGGGGCAGAACTCTTCCGCATCGCTGATCCGGCCCGGATCGAAATCCAGGCCTCTCTGCCGGCCGCAGACGCGAGCCGCATCAAGCCGGGCGACCAGGCGATGGTCGAGACGGCGCAGGGGACGGTGCCAGCATCCGTGCGCTCGGTCACGCCGGGCCTTGACGTTGAAAGTCGGGCGGCGACCGCCGTTCTCAACGTCGCGGCGGGCCCGATGCAACTTGTGCCCGGACAATCGGTGCGCGTGCGGATCACGCCGCGCGGCGCGGCCAGCACCGAACGCTTCTCGGTGCCTGAAGAGGCCGTCCAGGCTGTCGAGGGCGTGGACACGGTCTTCGTGCGGACCAAGGACGGCTTTGCCGCGCGGCCGGTGAAGATCGGCCGGCGCGGCGGTGGCCGCATCGAAATCCTGTCGGGCGTCTCCGCTGGCGAACAGATCGCCGGCAAGAGCGCGTTCCTGCTGAAGGCCGAGTTGGGCAAGGGGGAGGCCGAGCATGGGCACTAGGCGCGAAACGATGCGAAATCTCGCATTCCCCATCAGCGCAGGCGCTGGGCTGGCCATCTTGGCGGCCATGGCGACGCCAGCGCTGGCCCAGGGTCGGGCAAAGCCTCAGCCCGTTTTCGACCTGGTGAGCGAAGGCCATCTGAAGGTGCTCACCGCGACCGCGTGGAACGACGTCGATGGCCTGATCGTGTCTGGTTTGGTGCGTCGGGCTCCCCTCTGGAAAACAGGCGTGTCGGGCCACCTAGACGTCGAAGCCTATGATGCGGCGGGCGCCCGATTGGGCTCCTCGTCGGTCGTCTGGCGCGGTTCCCTCGGCGGGGGCGGTCACAATCAGCCCGCGCGCTACCGGGCCGACTTCCCAGACCTCAGCGCCGTCCAGGTGGCCCGCGTCGCCGTTCGCTACAGTCCGCTCGCCCATGCGGCCGAACCTTCGGAGGCCGCGCGATGATCGGCAGGATTCTCGATTTTTCCGTCCGCGCGCGCTGGGCGGTCATCGGCGTGGTGGCGTTGATCGCCGCGCTGGGCGTCTACAACCTGGTGCGGCTGCCGATCGACGCGGTGCCCGACATCACCAACAAGCAGGTGCAGATCAACACGGTCGTTCCGGCCTTGGCTCCAGCCGAGGTCGAGAAACTCGTCACCTTCCCGGTCGAGACGGCCATGTCCGGGATCCCAGGGCTGGAAAGCACGCGCTCGATTTCGCGCAATGGCTTTTCCCAGGTCACCATCGTCTTCAAGGAGAAGACGGACCTCTATTTCGCTCGCCAGCAAGTCTCCGAACGTCTGACCGGCTTGAGCCAGACCCTGCCCGAGGGCGCCCAACCGGCCATGGGGCCGATCTCGTCGGGCCTAGGCGAGGTGCTGATGTGGACGGTCGCCTATGACCATCCAGGCGGTCGTGGCGCTAAGGTCAAGGACGGTGCCCCTGGCTGGCAGTCTGACGGTTCATACCTGACCGCCACGGGCGAACATTTGGGCGACCCGACGGCCCAAGCGGCCTATCTGCGCGAAATCCAGGATTGGATCGTGCGCCCGCAAATGCGCAGCGTCGCCGGCGTCGCCGGGGTCGACTCTATCGGTGGCTATGAGAAGCAGTTCGCCGTGCAGGCCGACCCCTCGCGCATGGCCGCCTATGGTGTGTCGTTCAGCGAACTGGCCAAGGCGCTGGAAGCCGCCAATATCGCCGTGGGCGCCAACTTCATGGAGCGCGGCGGCGAGGCGTTTCTGGTCCGGGCCGATGCGCGCGTCCGCACGGTCGATGAAATCGGAAACGCCACGGTCGCCAGTCGCGAGGGCGTGTCGGTGCGCGTTCGCGATGTCGCCACGGTCAAGGTCGGTGGCGGCTTACGCACTGGAGCGGCTTCGGAGAACGGCGAAGAGGTTGTGGTCGGCACCGTCCTGATGCTGACCGGCGAAAACAGCCGCACCGTAGCCGGCGCCTCGGCCAAGCGCTTGCAGGAGATCACCAAGAGCCTCCCCCCAGGAGTCAAGGTGCAGATCACCTATGATCGCTCCAAGCTGGTCAACGCCACCATTAAGACTGTCGAGAAGAACCTCGTCGAAGGCGCCTTGCTAGTCATCGTGGTGCTCTTCCTTCTGCTAGGCAACTTCCGAGCTGCGCTGATCACCGCCTTGGTCATTCCGCTGTCGATGCTGATGACCGCCATCGGCATGAACAAGCTAGGGGTGTCGGGCAACCTGATGAGCCTGGGCGCCCTAGACTTTGGCCTGATCGTCGATGGCGCCGTGATCATTGTCGAAAACAGCCTCCGGCGCCTGGCCGAACGCCAGCACCAAGAAGGACGGCTGCTGACCCTCTCGGAACGTCTGGGCGAGACGCGTGAAGCCGCCCGCGAGATGATCGCCCCGACCGTCTACGGCCAGGCCATCATCCTGCTGGTCTACGCGCCGCTGCTGACCTTCACCGGCGTGGAAGGCAAGACCTTCTCGCCGATGGCCATCACCGTGATGTTGGCGCTGGCCGCAGCCTTCGTGCTGTCGCTGACCTTCATCCCGGCGATGATCGCCTTGGTGATCCGCGGCAAGGTCGCCGAAAAGGAAGTGGCCGTGGTCCGCTGGACCAAGGTTCGCTACGAGCCTCTGCTGCGCAAGGCCGTGGCCAAGCCCTGGCCGGTGATCGGCGCGGCGGTCGGCATGTTCCTGGTGGCGATGGTCACCTTCTCGTTCCTGGGGCGGGAGTTCACCCCGCAGCTCGACGAGAAGGACCTGGCCGTCCAGGCCCTGCGGATCCCATCGACCTCACTGGAGCAGTCGCTGCGCATGCAGCGGCAGATCGAACGGACCATCGCCACCTTCCCGGAGGTGCAATTTGTCTACTCCAAGACCGGCACCGCCGAGGTGGCCAGCGATCCGATGCCGCCCAATGCGTCCGACAGCTTCATCATTCTCAAGCCGCAGGACGAATGGCCCAACAAGAAGGAGACGAAGGCTGAGCTCGTCACCCGCATGGAGAAGAAGCTCGAAGGCCTGACGGGCAACGTCTACGAGTTCAGCCAGCCGATCCAGATGCGGTTCAACGAACTGATCGCCGGCGTGCGCGGCGACGTGGCCATCAAGGTCTATGGCGATGATCTGGACGCCATGACCACCAGCGCCGGTCAGATCGCCACGATCCTGCAGGGCGTCAAGGGCGCGGCCGACGTCAAGGTCGAGCAGACCTCGGGTTTCCCGACCCTGGACGTGACGCTGGACCGCGATGCCATCGGCCGGCTGGGCCTAACGGTCGAGGAAGTCGCCGACACCCTGGCGGTGGCCATGGGCGGGCGCGAGTCTGGCCTGGTCTTCCAGGGCGACCGGCGCTTCGATATCGTCGTGCGCTTGCCGGACGCCACCCGGAACGATCTGGACGCGGTCGGCGCCTTGCCGGTGATGTTACCCGAGCGCTCGGGCGGCGGTCCGCGCCTGTCGGTGCCGCTGCGCGATGTCGCCAGCTTCTCCTATTCGGAGGGACTCAACCAGGTCAGCCGCGAGAACGGCAAGCGCCGCGTCGTCGTCCAGGCCAACGTTCGGGGCAATGACCTGGGCTCGTTCGTCGCCGACGCCCAGGCCAAGGTCGACGCCCAGGTCAAGCTGCCGGCCGGGTCATGGATCGAGTGGAGCGGGCAGTTCGAGAACCTCAAGGCGGCGCAATCGCGTCTCGCCCTGGTCGTCCCGCTCTGCTTCCTGCTGATCTTCGCCTTGCTCTACATGGCGCTGGGGGGCTTTGCTCCGGCCTTGGCCGTGTTCTCGGCCATTCCCCTGGCCCTGGCCGGCGGGGTCTTCGCCCTGGCGCTGCGCGGTATCCCGTTCTCGGTCTCGGCCGCCGTCGGGTTCATCGCCCTGTCGGGGGTGGCCGTGCTCAACGGCCTGGTGATGATGACCGCCATCCGTCAGCGCCTGGCCGCGGGCTTTGAGCTGGAAAAGGCGATCATAGACGGGGCCATGGAGCGGCTGCGGCCGGTGATGATGACGGGTCTGGTGGCCTCGCTGGGCTTTGTGCCCATGGCGCTGGCCACCGAGACCGGGGCGGAGGTCCAGCGCCCGCTGGCCACAGTGGTCATCGGCGGCCTGATCACCGCGACGGCCCTGACCCTGTTCGTCCTTCCGGCCATCTGCCGCTTTGTGCTTCGCAAGACCGCCAAGGACCTGCGCGAGCATCCCCAGGAAAACTCAGGAGCAAGGAGCCTAAGATGATCCCGGGCCAAGCACTGCTGTTACGCATCTACACCGACGAGAACGCCATGACCGGCGATCGGCGCTTTTTCGACGTCCTGGTCGAGCGCGCTTGATCGATGGGTCTGGCCGGCGCCACCATCTTGCGCGGGCTGCGAGGTTACGGCGCCTCCAGCACCCTGCACGGCGGCAAGGCGTTCGACCTGGCGCCCAACCTTCCGGTCGTCGTCGAGATCGTCGATGTCGAGGCCTCGCTCCGAGCCTTCATCGCCACGCTGCAGCCCGAAGATGAAATAGGGCTGGTCACCTTGGAAAAGGTCGAGGTCGTCCGCTACGGCGGCCACCGCCATCACTACTAGGCGATGGGCGGCGCGCTGGCTCCAACCGGCGCGCCGTTCGTTCAACACACGATCTTCACGGGAGAACACCATGGGCGCCGGTCAAGGCCACGACCACACCGCGGGGCAGACCAACGGCAGGATGCTCGCCATCGCCCTTGGCCTGACGACGACCTTCCTCGTCGCTGAAGTCATCGCCGGCATCGTCTTCAACAGCCTGGCGCTGCTGTCGGACGCCGCCCACATGTTCACCGACGCCGCCCCTGGCCATCGCCTTGGCGGCGAACAGGATCGGCGCCCGCAAACCCGACGACAAGCGCACCTTCGGCTATCGCCGCTTCGAAATTCTCGCCGCAGCCTTCAATGCGATCCTGCTGTTCGCAGTCGCCATCTACGTCCTGGTCGAGGGCGTCAAACGCATCATCGACCCCGAGCCGGTGCAGTCGACCGGCATGCTGATCGTCGCGATCCTGGGCCTTGTCATCAACCTTATCGCCATGCGCCTGCTTAGCGCCGGGAAGGACAAGAGCCTCAATATCAAGGGCGCTTATCTGGAGGTCTGGGCCGACATGCTCGGCTCGCTGGGCGTCATCGCCGGAGCATTGGTCATCCAGTTCACAGGCTGGCGGATCGTAGACCCGATCGTCGCGATCGGCATCGGCCTGTGGGTTCTGCGCGCACCTGGATCCTGCTCAAGGATACTACCCATCCTACTGGAAGGCGCGCCCAGCGGCGTCGATCTTGCCAAGGTCCGCAAACTGGTCGTCGAAACGCCCGGTGTCGCTGGCATCCACGATCTGCACGTCTGGGTCTCTGGTGCGGATCAGCCCAGCTGTTCCGCCCATGTGGTCCTAATGGCTGGGGCCGACGACGAGGCCGTGCGGTTGGCGGTGGCGGCGCGGCTGGAGGGCGATTTCGACCTGCACCATTTGACAGTGCAAACCGAACGCGTCGCCTGCGCAGACCAAGAGGGTTTGCATCCGTGA